>NZ_JBFAHJ010000016.1:0-236193 GCF_040654115.1 Nonomuraea sp. NPDC050786 | reverse complement strand
CACACGCCGACGTGAACGCGGCGATCAACATCTTGAGGGCAGGGCTTGCCCTTCGTGAGGCTGCGCAAGCGGCTTAGCGAGAAGCCGCTTCCTTCGGGGAGCGGAGGAGTCACGAGTCCTCTCAGTCCTCATCCGCGGGGGGCCAGAACGCCGTCTGGGCCAGCCGTGCGCCGAACTTCCTGTCCACGACGAAACCGCGTCCGGGCGGCTGCGGCTGGGCCCGTACGTTGCCGAACAGGAAGCCCTCGTCCTTGCTGCCGGACAGGATCACCGCCGGGCTGGCCATGTCCTTGATCCGCTGGATCACCGGGTCGAACATGGCCCGGCCCAGACCGCCCATCGCCCTCGACATGACCAGGTGCAGGCCGATGTCGCGGGCCTGCGGCAGCAGCTCGACCAGCGGCTGCAGCGGGTTGTTCGACGTGGCCACCAGGTCGTAGTCGTCGACCACGATGTACAGGTCGGAGCCCTTCCACCAGTCGCGTGCGCGCAGCTGCTCCGGCGTCAGGTCGGCCGGCGGCAGGCGCTTGAGCAGCGCGTTGCGCGCGTCGTTGACCAGCTCCAGCGCCGCCGCGCTGGAGGCGGCGTAGCCGATGCGGTTCTCGCTGACGGCGGTGTCCAGCAGCGAGCGGCGGTAGTCGATCACGATCAGCATCGCCTCGCGCGGCGTGTACCTGGCCACGACGTTCTCGGCGATGACCTTCAGCATGTTCGTCTTGCCGCTCTCGGTGTCGCCCACGACGACGAAGTGCGGGTCGGCCTCGAAGTCGATGAGCACGGGCGAGAGCGAGGCCTCGTCCACGCCGATCGCGATGCGGCTCTTGCCGAGCTCCTCCGCCGTGGGCAGCGACGCGGCGGGCAGCACCGAGGGCAGCAGCCTGACGCGCTTGGCGGGCTCGCCCTGCCAGGAGTCCCTGACCGCGCGGACCAGGCCCTGTACGCCGGCCGCCAGGTCCTCGGCGTCCTGCACGCCGTCGATCCTGGGCAGCGCGGACAGGAAGTGCAGCCCGTCCCTGGTCAGGCCGCGCCCGGGCACGCCTTCGGGGACGGCCAGCGACTTCTTCCTGTTGATCTCCGACTCGTACGCGTCGCCGAGCTTGAGCTCGATTCTCGTGCCGAACAGGTCGCGGATGCCCGGACGGAACTCCGACCACTTGTTGGTCGCCGCCACCACGTGAATGCCGTAGCCCAGGCCGCGCGCCGCCAGGTCGGTGATGACCGGCTCCAGCGCCTCGAAGTCCTGCCTGATCGTCAGCCAGCCGTCGACCACGAGGAAGATGTCGCCCCAGCCGTCGCCCTGGAGCGAGCCGTCGGCCAGCCGCTTGCGGTAGGTCACCATGGAGTCGACGCCGTTCTCGGTGAACTCCCGCTCGCGCTGCTGCAGGATGGTGGCGATCTCGGACACCGTACGGCGCACCCGGTCGCCGTCGAGCCTGGTGGCCACGCCGCCGACGTGCGGCAGCCCCTCCAGCGACGCGAGCGAGCCGCCGCCGAAGTCCAGGCAGTAGAACTGCACCTCGCGCGGCGTGTGCGTGAGAGCCATGCTGGCGATCAGCGTGCGCAGCACCGTGCTCTTGCCGCTCTGCGGGCCGCCCGCCACGCCCACGTGGCCCGCCGCGCCCGACAGGTCCAGCCAGTACGGGTCGCGCCGCTGCTCGAACGGCCGGTCGATGATGCCCACCACGGCCTGCAGCCGCCCGCGCCCCGGCCAGCCGGGCGTCGTCAGGCCGTGCTCGGGCGTGATCGACAGCGGCGGCAGCAGGTGCGCCAGCGTGGGCGGCTCGGCCAGCGGGGGCAACCAGATGCGGTGCGCGGCGGGGCCCTTGCCGGCCAGCCGGGAGACGACGATGTCGAGCAGGGTCTGCTGCGACTTGCTCTCCTCCTGCGAGGCCGCCTCCACCGGCTCGTCGACGAGCGGGACGGGGACGAACTCGGTCCCGTACTCCACGACCTCCCTGATCGGCACGGCGCCGTCAGTCGTGGCGACGTGCCGGGGGTCGGCCTGGTACGCGCCGGACACGTACGCGGCCTTGAACCTGGTCATGCCCGTCGTGTCGAACTTGAGATAGCCGTTGCCCGGCGCGGACGGCAGCTCGTACGCGTCGGCCACGCCCAGCACGACCCGGCTCTCCATGGCCGAGAACGTCCGCAGGCCGATCCGGTACGACAGGTGCGTGTCGAGGCCGCGCAGCCGCCCCTCCTCCAGCCGCTGCGAGGCCAGCAGCAGGTGGACGCCGAGCGACCGGCCGAGCCGCCCGATCATCACGAACAGGTCGACGAACTCCGGCTTGGCCGTCAGCAGCTCGCTGAACTCGTCGAGGACCACGAACAGCGTCGGCATCGGGTGCAGGTTGGCCCCCTGCTCCCGGGCGCGCTCGTAGTCGCGCAGCGAGGCGTAGTTGCCGGCCGCCCGCAGCAGCTCCTGCCGGCGCACCATCTCGCCGTGCAGCGCGTCGTGCATGCGGTCGACGAGCGGCAGCTCGTCCTCCAGGTTCGTGATGACCGCGGAGACGTGGGAGAGGCTCTCCAGGCCGAGGAAGGTCGCGCCGCCCTTGAAGTCGACGAGCACGAAGTTGAGGATCTCCGAGGAGTGCGTCACCGCGAGGCCCAGCACGAGCGTGCGCAGCAGCTCCGACTTGCCCGAGCCGGTCGCGCCGATGACCAGCCCGTGCGGCCCCATGCCGCCCTGCGCGGACTCCTTGATGTCCAGCTCGACGACGCGCCCGTCCGCGCCGAGGCCGATCGGGACGCGGAGCCGGTTCCGGCCCGCGCGGGGCCGCCACGTCTGGGCGGTGTCCAGCAGGGTCGGCTCGCCGACGCCGAGCAGCTCGGTCAGCGTCGTGTTCGTCGCCAGCACGTCCTGGGCCTCGCCGCCCTTGGCGGTCGAGGCCCGCAGCGGCGCGAGCTGCCGGGCCAGCCCCTCGGCCCTGAGGTAGTCGAGCGAGTCGGGATCGCCCAGCCGGTTCGTGCTCTCCTTGCCCGCGTGGTCCAGCTTGACCATGTGGAAGCCGCTGGAGTTGATCCGCAGCCGCAGCGTGCTGCGCTCCTCGACCACGCCGGCCGAGTTCGTCAGGTCGATGACGGTCACGCCGTCGATGGCGTCCGCGCCGAGCTGGGAGTCCTGCGGCACGTGCCCGCCGTCCAGGATGAGCACGTGGTACGGCAGCGCGTCCGGTGACGCGCCCGGCCGGAAGCGGGCCCGCTCCTTCAGCTCGGCTCCGACGAGCCGGTCGAGCTGGGCCAGGTTCTCGGCCAGGAGCCTGACCTGCCCCGCGCCGTCGGTCTCCTCGGGATGCAGCGCGTGCGGCAGCCACTTGACCCACTCCCAGTGGGTCATCCACTCCTTGCCGGCGCACACCATGATCCGCATGTCGTCAGGCGAGTGGAAGACCACCATCTGCGCGATCATCGCTCTGACCAGGGACCGGACCATGGCCGGGTCGCCGTCCAGCTTGATCCTGGCGAACGAGTGCAGCGCCACGGCCACGGGGAGCTGGGAGACCGTCGAGTGCGTGCGGATGAACCGGCGCAGCGCTCCGGCGGAGAGCGCGTCCAGGTCCTCGACCGGCTTGGAGTCCGGCGGGATGAGCTGGATGGCGAGCTTCTGGATGCCGGTGCCCAGACGTACGGTGCTGAAGTCCTCGTCGCGCGGTCGGCGCTCCCACAGGCGGGGGCCCATGACGGTCCACCAGAGCGTGTCGGGGGCCGGGCCGCTCCATTCGAGCGCCTCGCGCTGCTGGATCGCGGCCTTGCGCACCCTCTTGCGGATCTGCGCGAGATAGCGGAAGTAGTCGCGGCGGGCGCCGTTGAGCCGGTGCCTGCGCTCACCCGCCTGCCGGCCCATCTGGCCGACCGTCATGCCGACCATGGAGAACGCGAACAGGCCGCTGGCGACGTACATGATGGGGTTGGAGTTGGTGCCGCCGGCCGTGAACATCAGGCCCATCGCCGCAGCGCCCGCCACCATCGGCAGGTACGTGAGCACTGCCATCATGCCCTGTGACTGCACCTCGGGGATCTCCGGCGGAGGCTCCAGGAGGATCTCGCCGCGTGGCGGCTTCGGGCTGGGACGGCGCTCTGGGCGCCGCACGACGACGATGCTCACCCTTGGACATGCCCCTTCTGATGCTACGGAAGACCCTTCTTACCAGATGTGCCTTACGTCCGAGTTGGGGTCTGAGTTAACTTCTCCTCGCTATGTTGGGCATGTGACATCGCTGGCCGAGATTCCGCCTACGCATCAGGGCGCCATGCACCAGATGCCTGCTCCGCTCCCGCCGCTGTGCCATGTCACGGTGGTCGGGCCGCGCAGGAAAGCCGACCTGGCGCTGCCCGCGGACATCCCGCTCCCGCACGTCCTCCCCGGCCTGCTGCGGGCCATGGGGGAGCTGGGCGGCGAGACGGCGTCCGCGCCCGGCTGGACGCTGCAGCGGCTCGGCGGGGCGCCCTTCGACCTCGCGCAGAGCCTGGGGGCGCTGGGCGTGCTCGACGGGGAGATCCTCTACCTGAGGCCGCGCGAGCTGGCGCTGCCGCCCGCGAGGTTCGACGACGTGGCCGACGTGGTGGCCACCGGCGTCCGCGAGGGCAAGGGCAAGTGGGAGGCGCGGCACACGCGCGGGCTCGGCGGCGGGGCGGCCTGCGGGCTGCTCGTGGCCGGGGCCGTGGCGCTGCCGTTCGGCGGGCTGACCCCGCTCGTCACCGCGATCGTGGCAGGCGCCCTCGCGCTGCTCCTGGTCGCGGTGGGGGTGGCCATCTCCAGGGCGGTCGGCGACTCCGGCGCGGGGGCGCTGGTGGGCTACGCCGCGCTGCCGTACGCGTTCCTCGCCGGGCTGTTCGCCCCGGCGGCGGGAGGCGGGCTGGCGGGCATCGGGTCGCCCCAGCTCCTGGGGGCGCTGGCCTGCGCCGCGCTGGTGGCGACGATCGGCGGCACCGCCATCGCCGACGGCGTGCCCGGCTTCCTCGGCACCGCCATCGCCTCCATGGTGGGAGCCATGGGCGCGGCCGTGGTCATGGTGAGCGGGGCGTCCGCGGCGGGGGTCGCGGCCGTCTGCGCGGCCGTCGTGATGGCCTTCAGCCCGCTGATCCCCCTGCTGTCGTTCCGGCTCGCCAGGGTGCCGCTGCCCTCGATGCCCACCAACGCCGAGGAGCTGCGCAGCGACAACCAGAACCTCGACAGCGCCTCCGTGCTGCAGCGCACCGGGGCCGCGCAGCGTTACGCGACCGGCATGATCGCCGGTGTCTCGCTGGTCGGGCTCGGTGCTCAGGCGCTGCTGGTGGCGGAGGGCACGTGGATCTCGGTGGCCATGTCCGTGGTGCTGTCGCTGACGCAGCTCATGCGGGCCCGGGTGTTCCAGGGCGTCGGGCAGCGGCTCTGGCTGCTGCTCGCCGGGTTCGCCGGGCTGGCCGCCGTGGCGGTCGAGATCGGGATCGCCGTCGGCGGCCTGGCCTCGGTGGCCGTGGTGCTCGGGCTGCTGTGGACCGCGATGGTGGTCGTCGGCATGGGCGTCTGGCTGCCCACCGGGAAGCTGTCGCCCTTCTGGGGACGGGCGGCCGACATCGTGGAGTGGCTGCTCATCGTGGCCCTGGTGCCGGTGGCGCTGGGCGTCCTGGACGTCTACTCCTGGGTGCGCGGGCTGGCGGGCTGAGGCTCAGTCGTCGTCGGACAGGGCGCGGCGGCGGATGGCCTCCAGGTTCTCCATATGGTCGTGCATGTCCCGCGAGAACGAGTCCTGCAGCTGGTCGAACTGCTGATGGATCTGCTCCAGAGAGATCCCCAACGAGGGCTCCACGGGGATGAGCGCCATGGTCTTGCGGGTCTGGTCGTCCTGGGCGGCGCGGACCGCCTGCAGGATCTCCTCCGTGAGCTCGTCCAGCTCCATGCGACTCGCCCGGTTGCCGAGCTTCAGGTGGTCGAGGCGCCCGTTGGCGTCCACCCGCGCCGTGACCGTGCCGCTGCGGCTCTCCCCCTCGCCGTAGACGCCGCCGAGCTGCTCCATCGCGCTGGTCAGCTCGCGCAGCGAGCGCTCGCTCTCGCGCAGCACGCGGTCGAGGTCGTCGGGGTTGAAGTCGTTGGGATTCATGCGAGCACGCCACCCGGTGCGGGTTAACGGTTGGGGAGCGCCGGATTACCGGATGCTGAAGTGATCACGAAAATACCGCTATGAGTGATGAAACCGGTCTAAATCACCGAAAGAATCCATCTCCGTGGCAACTCAACGGGAAATCCACATCACCTCGAACACCATCCACCGCACGTGCACCCGGATCGACCGGGAGCTGAAGACCGACATGATCGGCTTCGTCCGCGGCCTGATTCCGGCTGCCACCGTGGGGGGCAAGGGCTTCGGGACACTGGGCAACCACATCATCGGGGACACGTACAAGTCGGTCCAGCATCGCTTCGACGCGCTGATGGGCCAGGCGATGGCGACGTTGGACAGCTGGGAGGTGGCCTTGACCAACTGCGAGCGCAACTGGAAGGCCGCGGAGGACGCCAGCATGGTCCGGTACCGCGCATGAGCGACCCCATACGGTCCCTGCGGCCCATCTCTCCGTCGCAGTCACCGCTGATCCCCTTCAACCAGGCCACCGGCAAGATCGGATCGATCGGCGCGGCCGCGGAGAGCGCCGCTCCGAGGGCGCTGGGCCTGCTGAGGGTCGCGGGCCGGCTCTCTCCGTGGGCCGTCCCCGCCATCCTCGTCGCCCTCACGGTCGACGCCGACGAGGGGGAGATCGCGACCGCGGGAGCCACCTGGAGCGCCGGCATGGCCGCCAGGCTCGACGACGGCGTGAAGAACCTCATGCCGCAGATCCTCAAGACGTCGGAGAGCGGGTGGATCGCGGCGGACCAGCAGGAGTACGCGCGGGTGCACGCGCTCTTCCACCGCGAGATCGGCTCGCTGCGCATGGTCTTCAACGACATCGGCAAGGTGCTCGACGAGATCGCGGCCGGCTTCCGCGCCTACTGGATCGCCATGGTGACGCTGGCCGGGGCGGCGATCGCGGCGCTCATCAGGGCTCTGTGGCTGAAGCTGTTCCCGTCGCCGGTGACGTCGGCGACCGGGAAGCTGCTCGAGAAGCTGACCAGCGCCAAGCTGGTCGGTGTGACCTCGATCGCCACGGGCACGATCGCGGCGCTGCTCCTCAAGGGTGCTGACACCCTCACGACCATGGCGAGGAAGGAGCGCCAGTTCGGCTACGTCGCGCCGACCGGGGCCGCCAGGATCGACTTCGCCTACGCCGCTCTCGACGTCAAGAACCACCCCTCCTTCCAGCAGCCGCCCGCGCCCGGCAAGCTCCCGGCGGGCGCCCAGAACTTCAACTGGGTCGCACCGAATGTCGAGTACATCACGCCGTGATTGTGGCTGTTGGTGCAAGATGTGACCTGTGACGGATTTCGGGGATCTCGGCGGCATCGACATGGACCGGCTCCTCCACAGCGTCGACCAGCAGATCGCCAGGGCCGAGGAGTTGGAGAAGGCCATGGCGAAGCTGGTCGGCCGCGCGGAGGACGAGGACCATCTGGTCCTCGTCGAGTACGCGCAGGAGGGCCTGCGTACCCTCGAGATCCGCCCGAAGGGCATGCGGCTGAGCGCCGCGGAGCTATCGGAGAAGATCAAGGCGGCCGTGCAGGACGCCGTCGCCGACCTCCATCGCCTCTCCGGTGAGCTGATGGCCGAGATGTTCGGCGCGGCGAGCCCGATGCGCATGATCGAGGACTCCACCGCCATGCTCAAGCAGGTCAAGCGGGCCGAGGCCAGCTATGACCGCGCGTTCGAGGACGTCATGGGCGAGATGGACCGGATTCGCCGCGATCTGGATCTCTGACCAGGCGCTTTGCTGAGCCGTTCGAAACCTGTCACACGTTGCTTTCTGGGATGTATGTTACTCCCGAGGCAGAAGGTGCTTATATGACTAAGAAAGCCGAAATAGCGGAGGTGACCAGTGGTTGACTTCTACGGGGCGAGCCCGGGCCAGATCAAGACGGCGTCCGGCCATGTCGTGGACACGGCCCAGTACATCGAGGGTCTGCGGGTGGCCGTGGAGACCACCGCGAACGGTCTGCTGAACACCGGCTGGCTCGGCCCCGCGGCTGCCAAGTTCCGGAGCGCCATGAACAACTGGGACAACTCCATGCGGGCCGTGCGGACCGACCTGGAGGGCATCGCCGACAAGATGGGCGTCAACGCCGTCGTCTACAGCGCCGCCGACCAGGACGTGCAGGCCGGTGTGGGCCGCGTCGAGTCCCTGATCAACGTCGACGTGAAGTAGGAGGGAACTCGATGTCCGCTGAGCTGGATTTCACAAAGGTCAACTTCGGACACATGGAGCTCGCCCAGGGCGACTTCGTGAAGATCCTCGGCTCCTTCGAGAAGGCCACCGACGACCTGCTGGCCAGGTTGAAGACGGACCTCGGCTCGCACTGGGAGGGTGGCGCCGAGGAGTTCTTCCGGCAGCACGAGGCCAAGTGGAACCAGGCCGCCGCCACGATGCGCTCGCAGCTGGACGAGCTGCAGAAGGCCGTGCAGATCGCCAACGAGAACTACCGCGCCGCGGAGAACCGCAACAAGTCCATGTGGTACGACGGCTGATCCCCGTAGTTCTCTGTTCCGGCCACCGCACGCGGTGGCCGTAGGCGTTGACGGAAGGGTGAATCATGGGCGAGCTCGACCCGCAGTCATGGCCCGGACTCGACGACACCGACGCTGACCTCTACTACGACGTCGGCAAGATGCGGGCCGTTGCCGACGCCTTGGAGCTTGCCCTGTCGCCCACGGCGGGCCCGGGCGGGACTCCGCAGGGTGGCAGGGGTTCGGTGGAGGCCCTCACCAGGTATTTCGACCTGAACGAGGAGCACATCGGCAAGTGGCAGGCAGCGCAGGCGCTCGCGCGCAGCGTGGCCTCCAAGGAGATCGACACGAGCGTGTACGGCCCGTACTTCCCTGGGGCCGGAGGGCAGCTCGGCCAGCTCTACCAGGAGTTCGTCGAGCACTGCCACAAGGTCGTCAAGGCGATCAGGGACAGCGCCGACACCTACGACGGCACGAACCAGGTGTAGCGCAACGCTTGAAAGTGAGAGGCTGCCGTGGCAGAGCGGACAGTGCAAATCCGCGACAACTCCTACCCGCCGAAGGACGAGCCGGTCACGGCGTCGCGGGAGCAGATCAAGGCGTGGCTTGAGGCCACGTCGCCTTTAGAGGTGCACGACAGGGGTCTGACCTACGCGCGGGTCGCGGCCGCGATCAAATCGGTGGCCGAGGCCCTGCCCGAGATCGGCTCGACGCTCAACGGAGCGTGGAAGTCGGACAGCGCCGCGAAGACCCAGCGGGCGCTGCAGCTGCTCAACGCCAGCGGCCTCGAGCTGGCCAGGGCGATGGAGGACATGTCCACCGCCCTCACCAGCTACGGGCGCGACTACCTGCCCGAGGCCATCGAGGCGGTGCGGGCCGCGTCCGGGGAGGGGAAGGCGCAGACACCGCAGCCGTCGCCCGGACCGCAGCCCACGGCCTCGTCCTCCCCCGAGCCGACCACGCCGCCGACGATCACCCGGCAGACCACTCACGGGCAGCCGAACTCCGAGCCCTCGGCCCAGCCCAGCCCGGCGGCGTCCGAGGCGGACGACCAGGTGGCCAGGGAGGCGCTGCGCAAGCTCAACCGCCACATCGTCGACCTGTACGACTTCACGATCCCGCAGAGCGTGACCATCGATCTGCCTGAGGTCGGGCCGGCCACGCTCGCCAAGAGCGACACTGACCTGCCGGTTACCGAGCGCAGCCCGTACCGGCAGGGTGCGTACTGGAACGGCGGCGGCTCCTCGGACGGCGGCTCGTCAGGCGGTTCCTCCGGCGGCTCGTCCACCGGCGGCCACTCCGGCGGGTCCTCCTCCGGTGGCCACTCCGGTGGCGGCTCGGGCTCCGGATCGGGCTCGGGCTCGGACACGGGCCCCGGCTCGCACGATCGCCCGGGCACGGACACGCCCGGTTCCGACACGCCAGGTTCCGACTCTCCGGGAACCGACACCCCGGGTGCGGACACGCCCGGCGACAGCGGCTCCACCGGCGACCAGACCGGATCGTCGTCCCCGGGCCGGAACAGCGGGGACGGCACCACGCCGCCCGTCATCGACAACAACGCCACCGACGGCGACAGGACCACGCACACGCCGGGCACCACGCAGGACCCGCGTGCGACGGAGTCGGCGAGCACGCCGACCCACGTCCCCACGACGAACGGCTGGAGCCCCACGACGACCGGCTGGACCCCGACGACGCAGACGCCGACCGGCTACCCCACGCCGGCCACGGCCGCGCCGGCGGTGATCGGCGGGGGCGGGCCGTACAGCCAGCCCGGCGCCGCTGCGGCGGCCGCGGCCCGGGCGGGCGTGAACGGCATGACCACGCCGATCGCGCCCATGATGAGCGGTGCGGCACCGGCTGAGGAGGGACAGGATTACGTGCGCACGACACACGTGCCGGAGGACCACGAGATGTGGAAGCCGGGGGAGAACCACATTTCGCCGGTGATCGGCGCCTGAGGGAGGCGACATGGCACTCGAGCTCGACCCGAACTGGCCCGGCCTCTCGGACAAGGACGAGTCGGAGGACCCCTACATCAACCGTACGGAGGTCAAGCGCATCGCCGGGGAGCTGAGCGGGCTGCTGGACAAGTTCACCGCCTCCTCGGGGATCCTGCAGGACGAGTTCGTGACCGCGCCGGGGGACACTCCGCCCGAGGTCCAGCTGCCCGCGGGCGCCGGCTCGCTGCCGGACCTGCAGCAGTACTGCGCGCTCAGCGAGAACCAGATGGGCAAGTGGCCCGCCGCCGTGCAGTTCTCCTTCGCCGCGAACTGGGCCTACGAGCAGCTGGTCGGCCAGCAGGGCAGCAAGTCCGGCAAGTACGCGGTCCTGCTCGAGCAGGCCGACAAGACGTTCGACGCGCTGGTGGACATCAAGAACGCCTCACAGAGGGCCGAGCAGGCCTCGGAAGAGGCCGCGGCGCGGACCGAGACCTGAGGGAGAGCACCATGGCCAAGCCCCACATCGTGAACACCCCTCTGGTCGACAAGTCCATGCGCATCGACACGTCGGTGCACACGCCCGGCTTCTGGGAGAGCATGGTCGTCGACTCGATCGACCAGGTGAAGGACTGGATCGACGCGACGAACCCGGGGAAAGTGCGGATCGCCGGCATGTACTACACGGCCGCGCAGTCGCTGCTCAACGGCTTCGCCGACGACCTGAAGACCAAGGCGACCGAGCTGGCCGAGCACTACAAGGGCCCGGTCGCCGTCGAGACGCAGAAGCAGCTGCAGAGCATGCACGCCAGCACGCGCGAGCTCGCCCAGAAGCTCGGCCAGATCGGCAAGGTGTTGCAGGACTACGGCGAGACACTCAGGTGGGCCCAGGCGAACGTCGTCGAGTCCCCCGGCCGTGACTCCCGCTCCGACCACGACATCGACTGGGCCGGGCAGATCCCGTTCTACCGGCTCAAGCGCGGCAACGAGCGAGCGGTCAACCATCTCAAAGAGGTCAACCAGCGCATCGCCCAGCACTTCGCGGACCTGCCCGCTGAGATGCAGCAGGCAGTCCCGGACCCGGCCCAGGTGGAGATGCCCGACTTCAACAACGGCGGCGGCAAGGTGCCTCCCATGCCGAACCTGCGCAGCGGGCCGGGACCGGGCGACATCAGCGCGGCCTCCTTCAACCCCGGCTCGGTGCCCGGCCTGGCCGCCCCGCAGGGGCCGGCCGACGGCTATCCGTCCGGGCAGTACCCCGGCGCTTCCGTGGGCGGCGGGATCAACGGCGGCATCGACGGCGGCGCCGCCGGCGGCTTCGGCGGAGGTGTCCCCGGGAGCGTCAACGCGGGCGACAACCCCTATGGCGGCGGCGGGCCGGCCGGGGTGACCGGCACCACGCTCGGAGCCAATCCGAACTTTCCGTCCGCTCCGTCCTCGCCCTCGGCGAACGTCCCGGATTCACCGGGCACGACCCTGGCGGGCTACGACCCCTCGCTGAGCGGGCCCTCCGTCAACCCGTCGTACACCACGCCGACGACCGGCGGCCCGAGCACCGGCCCAGGCGGTCCCGCCACCGGCCCCGCCATCAGCCACGGTGCCGGTGGCGGCACCACCGCCGGCGGGGTGACTTCCGCGGTGGCGAGCCGTGGCGGCGGGGGGAACGGCACGGGGGGGTTCGCGCCGCACCCGGCAGGCCTCACCGGCCGGGGCTCCGAGGAGGAGCAGAAGAAGAAGGAGACCACGACAGGGATCTACGAGGACGACGACGTATGGGGCGGGCCGGAAGGCGCCGGCCCTTCGACGATCGCCTGATCCCGAGCGGACGTGCGGGGCAGGCGCGGCACGCCGCGCCTGCCCCTTGATCGAAATCGGCGCGGTGCAGGGCCAGGGAGGGCGACATGGGGTCCGGATACCAGTACGGCGGCTCCCTCGGCGGGGTCGAGATCCAGTTCAAAAAGGGCAAGATCGAAAATCTTGGACAGGACTACGCCGAGCAGGCCCCGGCCGTGGGCAACATCGCCCGCAACACCGGGGGGATCCGCGTCGCCCCTCCGGCCTTCGGCCTGGTAGGGGTCGGCCTCAACTACGCGCACGACAGGGTTAAGGACGGCGCCGCGGGCGCCCTCGACACGGCCAAGACCGTGCTCCAGGACTACAAGGACGCCCTGAGCAAGCTGGACAAGAACTACCAGAAGGCCGACGAGGACAGCGACGGCAAGATCAACCCTGGCGGCCCCGGCGGGCCGGGCACCGGACCGGGCGGACCCGGCGGGATCAAGCCCGCCAACCTCAAGACGCCGAAGATGCCCGGCGCGGGCGATCTGCCGAAGACGAAGATGCCCGGCCCCGGCGACCTGCCCAAGACGGACCTGCCGAAGACGGACCTCCCCAAGACGGATCTTCCCAAGACCGACCTGCCGAAGACCGATCTGCCCAACCCGAACGTCCCGAACCCGAACCTCCCGGACGCCAATGTCCCGCAGGCCAACGTCCCGAACCCGAACCTTCCCGACACCAACCTGCCGGACCCGAACGCGAGCCTCCCCAAGACCCCGTCCATCGAGGACCAGCTCAACCACAACGTGCCGACGGTCGACCCGAAGTACCCTCAGGTGGACCCCACGAAGACCAACCTGTCCTCGTTCGACCCCTCCAAGCTGGGCACCATTCCCACCAACCCGAACACCGCGACCACGTCCATCGGCCCCGGCATCTCCCCGGGGACAAGCAGCGGCTCGTCGGTCACCACGCCGGGCACAGCGGGCGCGGCGGCGGCCGGCACCCGCGGCGGCATGACCGGAATGGGCGGCATGCCGTACGGGCCCATGATGGGCGGAGGCGCCGGCGGCGAGCAGAACAAAGAGCGGGACAAGCCCGACTACGTGCGGGGCAGCGAGGAGGACTGGATGGACGACGTCGACATCGCGCCCTCGGTCATCGGTGAGGAAGCATGAGCTCCGAATTCAGTGGCGACCGGGAGCGGGCCCTGCAGGCAGCCGCGATGGCCTCCGCGGCGGCCGTGATCCTCTTCGAGTACCCGCTGGCCAGGAACATCGCCCTGATGGTCGGCACCCTGGTCTCGAACCCCGATGGCATGGCGGAGGCAGCCGCGGCCTGGAAGGCCCCCGCCGAAGGGGCGGACGGGCTGAACTTCGAGACCATCAAGCAGGAGATGGTCAAGCTCAAGGAGCAGATCGAGGAGAAGGGCCACTGGAAGGGGCCTGCCTGGCAGGTCTTCAGCGAGGCGGCGGACACGTTCATCGAGCAGCTGGACGCGGCCAAGCGCTACCACCAGAGCGTCGGCGCCGGCATGCACGGCGTGGGCAACGTGTACCACTGGGCGGTGCAAGTGGGCATGCTGGTCGCCGCCGCAATGATGGGCGTGGCGCTCGCGAAGCTGTCGATGTTCGTGTTGAACGTCGCGGTCGCGATGACGGTCCGGGGCGTGATCAACGGCATCCTGGTCTCGCTCGGCCAGGTGCTCAGGGGGCTGGTGGGCAAGCAGGTCAAGACGGTGGCCGTGATGACCGGCATCCTGCTCACGGTGAACGGCCTGTGCGCCTCGCTGAGTCAGCTCTTCGACAAGAACCGCCCGAAGGCCGACTTCTCTCCCGCGGACCTGGAGTACGCGGCTCCCAAGGACAAGTCGGGCGTGGGCACCTTGCAGCCGAAGAACAACGGCATGCCGAACCTCAACACCTCGATGCCGAGCATGGGCTTCTTCTAAGGGCTACTGGGCGGTGATCTGCAGCGGCGACCGCGCCGCTGCAGGGTCGAGCGTCGGTCCTTCCGGGATCAGATGCACGAGATTGTCCGGCACCGGCGCCACGTCCTCGGCCCCGTACCCCAGCTTGTTGATCTGCTCGGCTGACTGCAGCGGATATTTCCGGCCCTGGTCGCTGAGCAGGAAGTAGGTCTGGACGAACCCCTTCTGGCCGTCCCCGGGCAGCAGCCCGCCCAGCGCCGCCGCCCCGGCGGGCAGCAGCACCTGGTCGAAGTGCTCCTGGTCCCCGCGCGAGCTGGGCGGCGGAATGGTCATCGTGCCGCCGACGGTCACCTTCGCCCGCGCCGACCCGTTCTGCGTGTCGGCGTACACGGCGCAGAGCGGCGACGACGACGTCCCCACGACCTTGGGGAGGCTGGTCGGGAGCCCGCCGACGGTGAGGTTGCGGCCGGAGAGCTTGGAGTTGGCCGTGGCCGCGTCGATCGCCACCGGCCAGGCGGCCTTGCCGCCGTACGCCCGCTTGGTGCTGGGATCCTCGAGCAGCAGCGTGGCCTGCGTGAGGTTGATGGGCGCGAGCCCGTCGGCGAGCAGCACATACCACCGCGTCGCGGCCCCGCCGACGCCCTTCACGGTGTAGACGCGGCCGACGGCCGTCGTGCCGCCGTTCGGCCCGCGCACCTTCTTGCCCATGTCGGGGATCCTGGGCGCCATGAAGTCGGGTCCGGCGGGAATCGCGTTGATCCACGTGGGAGGCACCTTACGGGGCCGGGTGTTGAGCGCCCGCACGCCACTGTCGTTGGCCTTCATGCGGATGTCGTTCCAGATGACCCAGGGCTGCTGGCCGTCCGTGACGACCAGTGCGCCGCCGCCGACCGGCGTGCCGCCGACGTCGGTGCCGCCCACCAGGGTGACGTACGGCACCCGCGTCCCCGTGGCGTCGGGCGCCTCGGTCACGCACGCCGACCACGGGCCCTTGACCAGCTTCTCCCTGTCGGGCAGCGAGTCGGGGGCGCCCGCGATGCCCACCAGCGGGCCGCGCGGGAACTTGGCGAGCGAGGCGGCGGAGACGCTCCGGACCTCGAAGTTGGACGCGTCGAGCAGCAGCAGCGCGGAGACGTAGTTGGCGACGGGCAGCAGCCGCCGCTGCTCCTGGCTGTAGACGTATTTCGCGCCCGTCTCCTCTTCGACGAGGAGCTGGCCGGGATCCTCGAGGTTCGTCGCGTTGCCGGGCTTGACCAGCCCCCAGATCCCGAACGCGGCCACGATGAGCACGCCGACCAGGACCCCGCAGAACATGGCCACGTTGTGGCGCCGCATCGGCGTCTCCGGCACGTCGGGCTCCGCCTGCAGCAGCGCCATTCCCAGACGCTGCTGCATGAGCCGATGCGCCTGGTAGAGGTCCTTCCGGGTCTGCATCTCACCCCTCCCGTATCGCAAGGATCAGCATAGAGCGCCCGCCTCTAGGGAATCAGCAGTCCCCAGTACAGGGCCCACGGCAGGAACACCGCGGCCCCCGCGAGGAGGAGCACCAGGCGGGTCCGCTCGCCGCGTCCGGCCACCCGCCGCAGCCTCAGCGCCGTCATGCCGGCGGCCCCGAGGGTCACGATCGAGATCGCCTGCAACGCCACCCAGACCAGCGGCCTGCCCGCAACCAGGGGGCCCGGCGCGGCCAGCTTGTTCCCCGTCATGATCACGTAGAACAGGTAGGAGAACCCGCCGAGCACCGACACGAGCCCGCCCGCGCTGACCAGCCGCGCCGCCTTGACGGGCGACACACCGGCCCGGTGCCTGACCCGTCGTACCGAGGCGACCACCGGATACCCCGCGAACGCGACCAGGAACAGCACCAGCGCCGCGGCCTGAACGCCGGCCGACTCCCACCACGCGACAGGCGGCACCGCCACCGAGTCGTCCGCCTGGACCGGCGCGGGCCCCGACACCCGCGCGACCGGCGCCCGCCCCGAGGTCGCCTGTCCCACCCACTCGCCGACCAGCTCCGCGTAGCCGGCAGCGAGCTCGGGCAGCCGCGTGACCCCGCCGTCGGGCGTCCGGTGGGCGGCGTGATCGGCGTCCGCGAAGAACCGGAACGTGTAGTGCCGGTTCCCGCCTCTCTCAAGGGCCCCGGCGAAGAGCGGAGGCGTCTCCCGGGGAGGCGTCAGCAGGTCGTGCACCCCCCAGATCCCCAGTACGGGCTGCCGTACGCTCGCGATGACCGGCTCCGGGTCGTAGTAGGGCTCGGGGAACATCCCGCCGTCCGCGATCACCCGGTACAGGCCGGGCTCGGCCCGGTCGACGAGTGACCCCCGTACGCCTGCCTTCCGCAGCCCGGCCGCCACCGCCCAGGTCTGCTGCCGCAGCGGGTGCAGCGCGTTGGCGCCGACGAGGATCACGAAGGAGATGTCGGCGGAGCGCGACGCCGCGAGCGGCGCCACCCATCCGCCCTCGCTGAGCCCCCAGATGCCGACTTTCGACGGATCGACCCCGGCCTGCCGCCGGAGCGTCGCCACGGCTCCCAGCGCGTCGTCGGCCAGCTGCGAGTAGGACCGCGTGAACAGCGAGTACCCCTCGGAACGCTTGTCGTAGACCAGCACCGACATCCCCTGCCGGGCGAAGGCCACCGCCTCGGCCAGCAGCTTCTCCCGCTTCGTCCCGGTGCCCGCGCCGTGCACCAGCACGACGCCGGCCCGCCCGCTGCGGGCCCGTACCGGACTGATCACGCTTCCGTGCAGCAGCAGCCCGCCGCCGCGGAAGCTCACCTCGCTCGCCCGCAGATCGTCGGGCAAGGCCATCGGCGCATCCCTGGCCAGGGCGGCGGTGGGGGCGAGCACCAAGAGGAGGGCGGTGAGGGCCGCGAGAATCGTTCGCATATCGCCGAACTTACTCTGCAGAGAGTTCTCGGCAAACAGAAGTCTGCAGATATCGTTCTGGAGGACTACCCTCCTCCTCATGAAGGAGGAAGCAGACGAGCCGTTCGTCCTCGACGATCCGGGCCGGCTGAAGGCCCTGGCCCATCCCATGCGCCGCCGCATGCTGACCCACCTCAACATTCACGGCCCCGCCACCTCGACCACCCTCGGCGAGCTGCTCGGCGCCAAGACCGGCACGACGAGCTACCACCTGCGGCAGCTCGAGAAGTACGGCTTCATCGAGGAGATCCCCGAGCGCTCGTCGGGCCGCGAACGCTGGTGGCGCCGCGCCCGCACCCCCAGGGACATGCGCCTCCCCACCCCGGACCAGCTGGCGCCGGAGGACCGCGCGGTCCTGGCCGAGTTCCAGAGGATCGGCTTCGAGGAGGACCGCGCGCTGCTGGAACGCTTCCCCGCCGCCTACCGCGCCGACCCCGACTGGGCCAAGGGCTCCAGGGGCCTGGCCCGCATGACGAAGGAGGAGCTGGCCGCCTTCCACGACGAGTACGTCGCGCTGCTGCTCAGGTACAGCCACACGGCGGAGGACGCGCCACCGGAGGCCCGCCCCGTGTACGTCCGCTTCTTCACCCTCCCCGCCGACGAGCCCTGAGCCGCACGGTCAGCCGTTGGGAAGAGCCGCCTGGATGGGGGTGATGGTGCCGGTCCGCACCAGGAAGCCGCGCCCGGGCGGACCGCCGACGGTCCCGCGCGGCAGGCGGATGGAGAAGATGTCGCCGTCGGCCTGGCTCTGGACCGCCAGCAGCACGCCGGTGCGGGACTTGCGCGTCTCGGCCACGAAGCCGCGGTACGCGACGGCCAGATCCCCGGTCGCCCCGGCGATCAGCAGCCCGTGATCGCCGTCCCTGCCCGAGCGGAGCACCTCCTCCAGCGCCGTCCCCAGCGGGCCGTCCGCGTTGACCAGCTCGGCATCGTCCACCAGCACGACGTAGTGCCGCAGCTCGGCGACCAGCTCGGCCAGGTTCGTGGCGTTGCCGTCCAGCACGGCCACGGCCCCGTCCAGGTCGCGCAGCGGGCTGCGCCGGGGCGCGACGGCGATGACGGGCGTTCCTCGGGCGATCAGCGAATGAGCGGCCGTCAGCAGGACCGACGAGCGGCCGGAGCGGGACGGGCCGGCGATCACGGCGCCGGGCCCGTGGGCCAGCAGGTCGAGGCCGAGCGGCGCGAGGGCGTCCCCTCCGGCGCCGACCAGCGCCCACAGGGGGGACGGAGGCGTGAACGCCGGGTCGAGGTCGAGCGCCTGGGACGCCGTGACGCGCATCGGAAGGGCGTCCACCCGCAGCGGCGGCTCTCCTTCCCCATCCCGTCCACCGCCGCCGGCGGCGCGGGCCAGCGCCTGGAGGGCCGCCACCTGCGCCGGGCCGGACGGATCGGGGGAGAGCAGGGCGATGTGGTGCTCGACGATGCCGTGCTCGCCCATCGACAGGGCCCGGCCGGGCGGCATCGAGGAGGGCAGGCCCTTGAGGGGGAAGCCCGCCAGGCCGTAGTCGGCGGGGTCGGAGAGGCGGAGGAGCAGGCGGTCGTCGAAGACCGTCGAGACCTGGCCCAGCAGGCCGGAACGGTCGCTGGTGACCACGGCCCGCAGCCCGACCGCGGGACCTTCGCGCAGGAGCTGGAGGAGCGCCTCGATCAACCGGCCGTAGTCGTAGCCCTCGAAGGCGGCGACGAAGCCCTCCCAGCGGTCCAGCATGAACACCAGCCAGGGCAGGCGGTGCCCGGCCTGGCGGTATTCGGCCAGGGAGGCGTGGCCGGCCTCGGCCAGGAGCTGCTGGCGGCGGCCCACCTCGGCACGGAGGCGGGTGAGCAGGCGCTCCACCCGGTCGAGCTGGTCTCGGGTCACGACGGCGCCGCAGTGCGCCATCGCCACCAGCGGCAGGAGCGCGCCCGAGCCGCAGTCGACCGCGTGGACGTGCACGTCCTCAGGGGAGGCATGGGCCGCGATGGAGCCCGCGATCGTGCGCAGCGCCGTCGATCTGCCGGATCGGGCGGCGCCCGCTATGAGCAGGTGACCTCCGTGAACGAGATCGAGCGCCAGAGGGTGCCGGTCCTGCGCCCACGGCCGGTCGGTCAGGCCGAACGGCAGCGGCGTCACCTCTCCCGACGCGGGGCCCGCCGGGACCGTGAGCTCCTGGACGAACTGCGTGGGCAGCGGATCCAGCCAGGGGCTGGGCTGCACGGGGACGCCGGCCAGGTGCGTGGCCTCGATGAGGGCGTCGGCGACCAGGGTGAGGTCGGTGACTGTCGAGTCCTCCTCCGGCTCCGGGGGCGGCGGCAGGGGCCGGCCCAGGGAGCGCCAGGTCACCTCGAGCACCCGGACGCGGGCGCTCGGCGCCGGGAACGGGCTGCCCGAAGAGGCCGCCGGCGCGGGGCTGCGGCCCCCGACCCTGGCCGTCTGTACGGCGGTCGCCGCCCCCACACCGGAACGCACGTAGCAGCGGCCGGGTGTCGACTTGGAGATGTGGGCGGCGTCGGGCAGGTCGATGACGTCGGCCGACTCGGCGGGCTCGGTCACCCGCAGCGCGACGCGCAACGACGTGTTCGCCTGGATGTCGGCCGTGACCACGCCCGCGGGCCGCTGGGTGGCCAGGATGAGGTGGATGCCCAGCGAACGGCCCCGGCGGGCGATGTCGACCAGGCCCGTGACGAAGTCGGGCAGCTCGGCCACGAGGGCGGCGAACTCGTCGATGATCAGCACCAGGCGCGGCATCGCCGGCCCCGTGTAGTCGTCGATGTCCTTGGCCCCGGCCGCCAGCAGCAGCCGCTCCCTCCGGCGGATCTCGGCGGCCAGCGAGTCGAGCGCGCGCTGCGTCAGGTGGCCGTCGAGGTCGCTGACCATGCCGACCGTGTGCGGCAGGCGTACGCACTCCTTGAAGGCGGCGCCGCCCTTGTAGTCGATCAGCACGAACGTGAGCTGGTCCGGCCGGTTGGCCACCGCCAGCGCGCAGATCAGCGTCTGCAGCAGCTCCGACTTGCCCGCGCCCGTGGTGCCCGCGATCAGTCCGTGGGGGCCGTCGAGCTTGAGGTCCACCGAGAACGGGCCGTCCGGGCCGACGCCGATCAGCGCCCGCGTGGAGCCGCGCTCGCGCCACCGGGCGGCCAGCTCCCGGCCGGTCGGGTTCGGCATGCCCATCAGGTCGAGCAGGCGGACGGCGTCAGGAAGATTGCCCGACGGGTCGTCCCTGCTCACGTCGTGGATCGGGGACAGAGCCCTGGCGAGGCGGTCGCACCAGGTGGAGGAGACGAGGTCGGCCAGGACGGGGCCGATGACGTCGAGGCCGCCGCCGCGCAGGCGGACCAGGCCGTCGCCGCCGCACGCTGCCACGGTCTGGCACTCCTCGGGCAGCAGCCGCTGGTCGTCGTCGATGGCGAGCGTGAACACCCCCGAACGCGGGCCCTGGCGCAGCACCTGCGGCATGTTGGGCAGGCCGCGCAGGACCTGGGCGCCGTCGAGGATCACGAGCACGTCGTACGGGCGCACGTCGTAGGAGGAGAACGTGGGCTTCTCCGGACCGCCCAGGTCGTCCCAGCCGGTGGGGATCTTGCCGAGCTCGGGGATCGAGGTGTTCTGGCGCTCGTCGATGAGGGCGGCGAGCTCGGAGACGCGGCGGGCGGCCGAATCCGGATCGGTGCCGACCAGCGCCACGCACTCCTCGCCGGAGCGCGGCGCGCAGTGCGGCAGCCAGCGCGTCCAGCCCCAGCGGCGCTCGCCGTCGGCGTGCGCGGACACGACCACGATGGCCAGGTCGCGCGGGCTGTGCAGGGTCGCCGCCTGCGCGATCAGCCAGCTCGCGAGGCCGGCCGCCTCCGTACGCGGGCCCGTGACACCGGCCACGCCCAGGTTGCGCATGGGCAGCGCCACGGGCACGGAGCGGCAGATCGGCGGGTCGATGGGCCCGCCCTGCTCCTCCGACAGCTCCAGGTTGGCGGGCAGGTCGGCGAGCCCGACCCGGAGGCGGAGCGAGTCGGAGTCGTGGATCCGGCGCTCCCACAGCCGCCGGCGCGGCCCCGTCGCCGTGAGCAGCACCTGCGCGGGGTCGGGCGCGTCCGATCTGCGCGCCGCCTCGTCCGCCGCCCGCGCCCGCTCCACGGCCTCGTCGTACGCCTGGAGCTCCGCGGCGTACTCCTTGATCGCCTTCTTGTGCTGCTTCTTCCCGTGGCGGCGGTCGCTCCACCATTGGCCGATCATGATGACCGGGGTCATGAGGGCGACGAGCAGGTAGTACCACTGCTTCAGAGCGAACGCCAGCGTCAGGCCGAGCACGGCGGGCAGGAGGGCGGCGAGCAGCTGAAGGCGCAGCCCCTCGTTCCTGGACGGCTCCTTGGGCCTGACGAACGTGCGCTCCGGCTCGGGGCGCCGGAGCCTGGGCGGGCGGTTGTAGGAGACGCCGCCCTCGCTCCGTGGCGCCAGATGCGCGTCCCTGGGCTCGATCGACGTCAGCACGAACACCGACGAACCGCAGGTCAGCACCGCCTGATCGGGCCATTCCGCGCGTTCGGTGAGCGGCCGGCCGTTCAGCTCGGGCACCTCGCCGTAGTCGGCGGCCAGCTCGGCCGCCTCCCGCTCCGCGACCCGGGCCGTGTACTCGGCGACCTCCTCGGCCCACCTGCCCTTGAGCTTGAGCTTCGGCGCCTCGTCCGGCGGCAGCCACGCACGCTCGACCGTGACCGCCTCCGGTGTCACGCGTACGGTCACCGCCTCCGGTGCGAGCGCCGGGTCGGCTGTGGACATGGCGCACATCGGGTCGGAGCCGATGACGTGGACGCCCAGCCCCAGCCTGTGCACGGTGCCGGCCGCCGGACCGCCCACCACGCGTACCTCGGCCACCCCGCCCGGCTCCTCGATGACGGTGGCGCGGGCCAGCTCCGGCTCCAGGGTGACCTTGTCGCCGTCGCGCAGCACGGCGGCGGCGGGCGCGCGGGGATCGAGCGGGCGGCCGTCACGCCACAGCTCCGGCGCCGCCCCGAGGGGATCGGCCGCCGCGGCGGCACGCTCCGACGCCGTCCCGGCAGGACCGGCCGCCGCGGCGGCACGCTCCGGCCGGCGGGGGCGCGGCACGCGGGCGCCCACGTCGACGGAGGCCGACATCCCATAGGGTGCCCGCGCTCCGGACAGGCGGACGACCTGCGCCAGCGGCCCCTGATCGCTGAGCGCCCCGCTCACCGCCGCCACCGTGGCGCCGTCGTCACCGTCGATCACGACGTCACGGTCGCCCTGCCCGCCGAGCACGGTGAGCATGATCCGCATGGTGTCGTCTCCTCGCTCGCACCTCGGGCGCCCAAAGGTAGCGCCAGAAACGGGGCCGGGCCCGCTGGTTGACGGCAATGGCATGGCGGGCGTCGAACGATGTGAATACTGTGACAATTGTTGTTGTTGTGACGGCTAGCCGGAAATATCGTCATTCGTCAACTCGATAGCGACAATCAGCATCGATTGCTCCGCATTGGCATACCGTCACCTGCGAAACAAGCATGGGTCCTCGCATTCCGCCCACGAGCGCACGTCCGGCCCCACATAATGGCGGGGAATTCCACCATTCAATTGGGAGCCCCCCACCCATGAGGACCAGTGAAAAGCCTGCCGTCAACGCGGCGGCGGGGTTGTCCGGCCCGGCCTCGCGCAAGCTCCCCGTGCCCCCTCGAGAACGCAAGCCGGCCCTGGCGGCCCTGGCCGTTCTCCTCATACTCGGCGGCGCGCTGGCCACGACGCTGCTCGTGCTGCGCAGTGGCGACCGGGTCTCCGCGATCCGCGTCACCCAGCAGGTCGGCGCAGGTCAGAAGTTCACCGAGCAGGCCCTCGAAGAAGTCAAGATCGCGGCGGACAGCGGCGTCGACTACGTGAGCTGGTCGCAGCGCGACCTCGTGACCAAGAGCTTCGCGACCGTCACGATCCTCCCCGGCACCCTGCTGACGAACAAGATGGGCGTCAGGACGAGCACCGAGCTGGGCGAGGGAAAGGCCACCGTCGGATTGTCTCTCAAGCCGGGGCAAATGCCTGCGGAAGTGCAGCCGGGCGACCGCGTCCAGGTGATATACGTGCCAAGCCGTTCCGGTCAGGGACAAACACGCGTACTCGCCGAAAGCGCGCTCGTCTTCTCGGTCGGCGACAAGTCCCGGACGGGAAATTCCGGTCAGATCACCGTGGTCGTGGATGCGACGGCGTCGCCGGAAATGGTGGCGTTCGCCTCCAGCGGGGAGATCGCGGTGGCCGAGCTACCGGGGGCACGCTGACGTGGCCCTGATCGTACTGGCCGCCGACAAGGGCGCGCCGGGTGTGACCACTGCGGCGACGGCCCTGGCGGCGGTGTGGCCGCGTCCCGTGCTGCTGGCCGAATGCGACCCGGCGGGCGGCGACATCGCCTACCGGCTCCCGGCCGTGGACGGCGGCGTGCTCAACCCCGGCAAGGGGCTCCTCACGCTCGGCGCCACGGCGCGGCGCGGGCTCGAGCCCGCCCAGATCCACCAGCACACCCAGAAGATCGTCGGAGGGCTCGACGTGCTGGTCGGGCTGACCCACGGCGAGCAGGCCGCCGGGCTGACCTGGCTGTGGGGGCCTCTGGGCAGGTCGCTCGCCGCCATCCCGGACGCCGACGTGATCGCCGACTGCGGCCGGCTCGGCGCGTACCCGCAGCTCGGCGACCTGATCGCCGAGGCCGAGCAGGTCGTGCTGCTCACCAGGGCCACCCTCGACCACGTCGCCCACCTGCGCGAACGCCTCCAGATCACCAAGGCGCACGGCGTCGCCGTGATCGCCGACCCGCGTAACTACCGCGCCTCCATCGAGGACGTACGCAGGATCGTCGGCCCGGTGGTCCCGTACGTGTACGGCCTGGCGCACGACCCCAAGGGCGCCGAGCTGCTGCGCGGCCAGTGGGGCGGCCGCCTCGACCGCTCGCTCCTCATCCGTACGGCACGCGACCTGGCGACGAGGCTGGTGAGCCACCGATGATCGACCA
The DNA here is from genome assembly GCF_040654115.1 of Nonomuraea sp. NPDC050786. Lineage (NCBI taxonomy): Bacteria > Bacillati > Actinomycetota > Actinomycetes > Streptosporangiales > Streptosporangiaceae > Nonomuraea > Nonomuraea sp. NPDC050786. The sequence goes on along the minus strand of NZ_JBFAHJ010000016.1, from coordinate 212,076 downwards.
CTCACTCGTCAAGCGCTTCCGCCAGGAGGTCGGCGACCGCCTGGCCCACCAGCGCCGGCTCGACCAGGCCAACGGCCTGCCCCCGATGACGGGGGAGGACGAGCGCCAGTTCGCCAGGGCGCTGATCTCCCGGGTGCTCGAGGAGCACGCCCGCAACGAGATCGGCCTCGGCCGCACGCCGCCCACGGTCGAGGAGGAAGAGGCGCTCGCCGCCGGCATCCACGCCGCGCTGTTCGGCGTGGGCAGGCTGCAGCCGCTGCTCGACGACCCCGAGGTCGAGAACATCGACATCAACGGCTGCGACAAGGTGTTCGTCAGCTACGCCGACGGCCAGGAGGTCATGCACGACCCGGTCGCCGAGTCCGACGACGAGCTGGTCGAGCTCATCCAGATCCTGGCGGCGTACTCGGGCCTGTCGAGCAGGCCGTTCGACACCGCCAACCCGCAGCTCGACCTGCGCCTGCCCGACGGCTCCAGGCTGAGCGCCGTCATGGACGTCACCGTCAGGCCGGCGGTCTCGATCCGCCGCGCCCGCCTCGGCAAGGTCTTCCTGTCCGACTTAGCAGGCAACGGCACGATAAGTCGGGACATAGCGAGGTTCTTGACGGCCGCCGTCGCCGCCCGCAAGAACATCATGATCGCCGGATCCACGAACGCCGGCAAGACCACCCTGCTCCGAGCCCTGGCCAACGAGATCCCGCCCAGCGAGCGTCTCATCACCGTCGAACGCGCCCTGGAGCTGGGCCTCGACCAGTTCCCCGAGCTCCACCCCAACGTCGTCGCCTTCGAGCAGCGCCTGCCCAACTCCGAGGGCCAGGGCGAGATCTCCATGGCCGAGCTGGTCAGGCGCTCACTCCGCATGAACCCCAGCCGCGTCATCGTCGGCGAGGTCCTCGGCGACGAGATCGTCACCATGCTCAACGCGATGACCCAGGGCAACGACGGCTCCCTGTCGACCATCCACGCCAACTCCAGCATGGAGGTCTTCAACCGCATCTCCACCTACGCCCTGCAGGCCAGCGAACGCCTCCCCATCGACGCCACCCACATGCTCATCGCGGGCGCCATCGACTTCGTCGTCTTCATCGAGAAGCGCAACGACTACAACGTCGGCGGCACCCTGCGCCGCTACGTCTCCAGCATCCGCGAGGTCAACGGCGTCGACGGCCGCGTCCTGTCGAGCGAGGTGTTCGCGCCGGGCCCCGACGGCATCGCCCTCCCGCACGCCCCGGTCTCCTGCCTGGAGGAGCTCGCCGCCCACGGCTACACGCCAGGGGGGTGGTGAGCGATGGTGCTCGACCCCTTGGCGATGCTGGCCGCGGTGCTGGGCGGAGCGCTCGGCGGCGGCGGCCTGTTCCTGTTCTTCATGTCCCTGTACGGCATGCGACCCCGCCCGCCCCAGCCCAAGCGCCACCTGGTCAAGATGCTGACCACCCGCACCGCGGTGGCGGTGGTGGCCGCCGGGCTGGTCCTGATCATCACCGGCTGGCCGGTCATGGCGGCGGGCACGGTGCTGCTCGTGTTCGCCTGGCGCGGCCTTTCGGGCGGGGCCGCCGAGGAGCGCGCCGCCATGCGCCGCCTCGAAGGGCTGGCCGCCTGGACCGAGTCCCTGCGCGACACGATCGCCGGCGCGGCCGGGCTCGAGCAGGCCATCCCGTCGTCCATCAGGGCCGCCGCCCCCACGCTCAGGCCCCACCTGCGCGCCATGATCGACCGGCTGCACACCAGGATGGCGCTCCCCGAGGCCCTGGCGCTGTTCGCGGACGAGCTCGACGACCCCTCGGCCGACCTCGTGGTGGCCGCGCTCATCCTCAACTCCCGCCTGCGCGGCCCGGGGCTGCGCGACGTGCTGGGCGCGCTGGCCGTCTCGGCCCGCGAGGAGCTCGACATGCGCCGCCGCGTCGAGGCCGAACGCCGCGCGACCAGGCGCAGCGTCCAGATCGTGGTGATCACCGCGCTGGTCTTCGCCGGGCTCCTCATCCTGTTCAACCCCTCGTACGTGGCCGAGTACGAGGGCTTCCTCGGCCAGGCCGTCCTGGTGGTCGTCGCCGGCCTGTTCGGGGCCGGGTTCGCCTGGATGAAGCGGCTGGCCAGGTTCGACAAGCCGACGCGGCTGCTCATGGGAGGAGGCGGCAATGGTTGAGGGCGCGCTGGGCGGAGCCGTACTCGGGCTCGGCCTGTTCGTGCTGCTGAGGGCGCTCTTCCCGGCCCGCCCCGGGCTGGTGGCGCGGCTGCTGGCGCTCGACGCCGTGCGCGAGGACGCGGGCGGGCCCCGCATCCAGCTCGTGCTGCCCGAGGAGGAGGTCAGCGCGTTCCGCCGCGGCCTGGGCGAGCGGCTGGCCCGCCTGTACGGGTCCCGCGGCTGGGAGGCCAAGTCGATCAGGGCCGACCTGGCGCTGCTGGGCCGCTCGTTCGAGGCGTACCTGGCCGGCAAGGTGCTGCTGGCGGCCAGCGGCCTGCTGGCCTTCCCGCTGCTGCTCGGCTGGCTGGTGCTCATGGAGTGGGGCACCTCGCTCGCCGTCCCGTTCTGGGCCGCCGTGCTCGTCGCGGTCGTCTTCTTCTTCCTGCCCGACCTTCAGGTACGCAAGGACGCGGCGGCCAGGCGGCGCGACTTCCGCCATGTCGTCGGGGCCTTCCTCGACCTCGTCTCCATGAACCTGGCCGGCGGCCGCGGCGTCCCCGAGGCGCTCATGATGGCCGTCTCGGTCAGCGGCGAGCAGCCCAACTGGGCGATGGGCCGCATCCGCGACGCGCTCAGCGGCGCCAGGATCGTCGGCATCACCCCCTGGCAGGCCCTCGGCCAGCTCGGCGAGGAGATCAACGTCGACGAGCTGCGCGACCTGTCCGCGGCGCTGGGCCTGGTGGCCGACGACGGCGCCAAAGTACGCGCGTCGCTGACGGCCAGGGCGGCCACGCTGCGCCGCCGCGAGCTGGCGGAGATCGAGGGCAGGGCCGGCGAGCGGTCGCAGTCGATGCTCGTCGCCCAGCTCCTGCTCTGCGCCGGTTTCGTGATTTTTCTCAGTTTTCCCGCCGCAATGAAGATGTTGGGGTCCTGATGAACCATCCCTGGATCGTGTATCTGACCGCGTACCTGAGCGTGCGCATCCACCGCGCCCGCACCGCCCCCACCCGCGGCGCCTCCGCCGTCGAATGGGTGATCATCACCGCCATCATCGCCGGTGTCGCGCTGGGCCTGGCCACGTTGATCAAGACGCTGGTCGAGCAGAAGCAGAGCGAGATCCAGGGCAACTTCGGCGGTGGTGGCGGCGGTGGCAACCCGTAAAAGGGGCGAGCGGGGTGCGACGGTGATCGAGCTGGCCATCCTCATGCCGGTCATCCTGGCGGTCGCGCTGCTCATCGTGCAGGTCGCGCTCTGGTTCCACGCCCGCCAGGTCGCGGAGGCGGCCGCTCAGGAGGGCGCGCGCGTGGCCAGGGCGGCGCCGTTCGACTCGGGTGACTGGCCGGGGCAGGCCACCGCGAAAGCCACCGACATCATCCAGGCCGTCGGCCCGAAGCTGCTCCAGGGCGCCACGGCCACGACGTCCGAGAAGGAGCCCGACGAGCGCTTCGTCACGGTGACCGGCAGCGCCGTACAGGTCATCCCGCTCCTGCCGCAGCTGACGTTCACGATCACCGCCACCGCGGGCGGGCCCGTCGAGTGCTTCCGCCCCGACAACGGCGGCGAGGACTGCTCGTGAGCGGGGGAGAGCGCGGCTCGATGGCCGTGGAGACCGTGATGCTGGCCCCGGTCTTCCTGCTCTTCCTCATGTTCCTGGCCGGGGCCGGGGTGCTGGTGGAGTCGCAGGGCCGGGTCAACGGGGCGGCCAGGGACGCGGCCCGCGCCGCGTCGGTGCAGCGCTCGTTCGGCGAAGCGGAGGCCGCCGCCAAGGCCATCGCCGACAGCACGCTGACCGGGCCTTGCGGGTCGCCGTCGGTGTCGCTGGACGGCTCCGCATGGGAGCAGGGCGGCCAGGTCCAGGCCGAGGTGAGCTGCGAGCTGGACCTCGGGTTCCTGGGGTTCGGCGGCGCCAAGCGGATGACCGGCACGGCGGTGGTGCCGATCGAGCAGTTCAGGAGGGTCGATGAATGAGCGGGGGTCGATGTCGGTCTTCACCGTGCTCTTCTCCGTCGTCGTGTTCCTGCTGGCGGGACTGCTCGTGGACGGCGGCGCGGCGATCAACGCCCGGCTGCGCGCCGCCGACGTGGCCGAGCAGGCCGCGCGGGCCGGCGCCGACCAGATCGACGTCGACCACTTGCGCGCCACCGGGCAGACCCGGCTGCTCGGCGAGGACCAGGTGTGCGCCAGGGCCGACGAGATCGTCGCGGCGCAGGGCGGCGACGACGTGACCCGGGGCCAGTGCACCGTGGGCCAGGCGCAGGTGACGGTCACCGTGTCGGTGAAGTGGCAGGCGTTCTTCCTGGGCGCGATCGGGTTCCCCGGCTCGGAGATGACCGCCCAGGCGGTCGCCGCGCCCGAAGCGAGATAGACCGACCAGATAGACCGAATCGCATCACTCGATGGATCGGCGGACGTACCAGGCACGACGCTGGACGACGGAAGGGAGAGACGATGGCGACGCGAGAGCCGGCGCGTCCGCACGGACGTCACAAGCCCGTGCGCGTCAAGGCCAGGCGCAGCGCGGGTGACGTGCTCGCCGGGATCGTGTCGCTGATCGTGCTGGTCGCGCTCGTGGGCGGCGTGCCGTACGCGCTGCTCACCTTCGTCGGCCCGCCGATCGCGCCCGAGCTGCTCGACCTCGACCTGCTCACCAGCCGCGTCGGCCCGAGCACGATCGTGGCCGTGCTGGTGCTGCTGGTGTGGCTGGCCTGGTTCCAGCTCTTCGTGTGCGTCGTGGTCGAGGTGTACGCCGGGGTCCGCAGGGTCGGCATGCCCGCCCGCGTGCCGCTCTCGGGCGGGACGCAGGCGCTGGCCAACAAGCTCGTCGGCGCCGTGCTGCTGCTGTTCACGACCGGGGCGATGATCGCGCCGCTGGTCAAGCTGGCGCCGACCCCGGCCGCGCCGCCCGTGACGGCGGTCGCGTACTCGGCGCCGATCGTCGAGAAGACGCTCGAGACGAACAAGACCAAGAAGGTGTACGTGGTGCAGCCCCCGCACGGCCGGCACCACGAGAGCTTGTGGGAGATCGCCGAGAAGTGCCTAGGGGACGGCCGCCGATATCCCGAGATCTACCGGCTCAACCAGGCGAAGGAGCAGCCGGACGGCAGCCGCCTGCGCATGGCCGACCTGATCAGGCCCGGCTGGGTGCTCGACATGCCGGACGACGCCAGGCACGTCCACATCGTCCCCGCCGACCAGCCCCGCGCGGAGACGCTGCGCGAGCATCCCGGCAGAGCGCACGTGGACCGGCACCTCGAGCACGGCTCGAAGAGCGACCACGTCGAGAAGAAGACCGAGAAGAAGACCGAGGCCAGGCACCGCCAGCCGGAGCAGCGGGCCGATCAGCAGCCCATCGTCATCCAGGAGAGCCAGGCCGACCTCACCGACTACCTCGCCTCGGCCTCGCTGGCCGCCGCCGGCCTGCTGCTGGTGCTGGCCAGGCGGCGGCGCGAGCAGCTCTGGCGCAGGGTGTTCGGCCGCCGGATCGTCCGCCCGCGCGACGACGCCGCCCAGGCCGAGGTCGCGCTCCGGCTGGGCGGCGACGCGCCGGGCGCCCGCATCCTCGACATCGGCCTGCGGCTGCTCGGCGCCGAGCTGGCCGCCCAGAACCGCACCCCGCCCACCGTGTACGGGGCACACCTGTCGGCACGCACCCTCGACCTGTGGATCCATCCGCCGGACGACAACCCGCCCGCGCCCTGGACGACCCAGGACGGCGGCCAGGTCTGGCGGCTGCCGGCCCACGAGGGCCGTTTGCTGGAGGACCAGCCAGGAGGGGCACCGTACCCCGGGCTGGTCTCCATCGGCACGGACGCGAGCGGGCGCGTGCTGATCGACCTGGAGGCCGCGCAGGGCCTGATCAACGTGCGCGGCCCGCAGACCACCGCCGCGCTGGCCGCGCTCGCCGTCGAGCTGGCCACGAACCGCTGGTCCGACCGCATGCGCGTCACTCTCGTGGGCTTCGGCGCGGAGCTGACCGCCATCGCGCCCGACCGGATCAGGGCCGTGGGCGGCCTGGCCGAGGTGCTGCCCGAACTGGAGGCGAGCGCGGCACCGCGCAGGGAGGTGCTGACCGGGCGCATCTCCGGCAGCCCGCGCGACGCCCACTACCTGCTGTCGGCGGTGGCGCCCACGCACGAGGAGGCCAGGCGCCTCGCGCTGCTGGCCCGCAGGGACACCGCCGGGTACGTCCTGGCGGGCGACGTGCCGCACGCCACCTGGACGCTGGAGATCGGCGACGACGGCCGGGCCAGGATCGCGGAGCTCGGCTTCGACGTGCAGGCCCAGCTTCTGCCGCGCCGCCACTACCAGGCGCTGGTCGACCTCTTCCGCACGGCCGACCGGGTCGACGGCGAGCCCGTCCCCGAGCCGGAGCCGCTGGAAGGGCTGCACCCGCCCGCCGTCGAGATCAGGATTCTCGGCCCCATCCAGGTCACGGGCCTGCGGCCGCTGGAGGAAGGCCGGATGGCGCTGGCCACCGAGCTGCTGGTCTACCTGGCCACCCATCCCGGCGGCGTGCATCCCTCGGTGCTCGGCGGGGTGCTGTGGCCGCGCGGCGTGCAGGCCATGGTCAGGGACGCCACGATCGCCAGGGTCGCCGAATGGCTGGGCCCCGACCACCTGCTCACCGACGAGGCCGGCCGGCTCAGCCTGGGGCCCGAGGTGCGTACGGACTGGGCGCTCTTCCGCGAGCTCGTACGCCGCTCGCACGGCGACCAGACGGCCAGGGCCGTGCTGCTGGAGAAGGCGCTCGGCCTGGTCAGGGGCCCGCTGCTGACCGGCCGCCAGCCGGGCAGGTACGCCTGGCTGGCGGCCGAGGACCTGGAGTACGACGTGGCCGCCGAGGTGGCCGACGCGGCGCACCGGCTCTGCGAGCTCAGGCTCGCGCACGGCCAGCCGGACGCCGCGGTGGCGGCCGTGCGCGCGGCGCTGCTGCTGGCGGCCGACGACGAGGGCCTCTGGCGCGACCTGCTGCGGGCCACGCACGCGACCGAGGACGTCGTACGGCTGCGTGCCGTCGTCGAGGGGCTGACCCGCAGGGCGGCCTCGCACCCGTACGGCGGCGGGATGGCCCCGGAGACCGAGGCCTTGATCGAGGAACTGCTGCCCACGTGGCGCATCCATGTGGTGAGGGAGTCATCGGCATGAGACGAGTCCTGGTGCTCTTGGCGATCGTCCTGGCCGGCTGCGGGCAGGCCGAGCGTCCGTACACGCCCGCTCCGGTGCCGAGACCCTCAGCGCAAGCTCCGGAGAGTGCGGACCCGGCGGAGAAGGCGCTGCCGTCCGGCCCCCAGACCATCGCCATCGGCGAGGGCCTGCGCGTGCGGGTGGAGTGGCCCGCGGACCCCGACCCGCTGCTGAAGGTCATGGTCGACCAGTACGTGGGCACCCGCAAGGCCGTTGTGGAGGGCACCCGCGGTTACAAGCGCGATCTCGAGATCAACGCCGAGGAGCAGGCGACGGAGTGGGTGAACCAGCTCGTCGACCAGGAACGCTCGCTGCGGGGGACGAGCCGGCTCTACAAGCTGCGCGTCAGCGCGCAGATGGGGAAGGGCGCCCAGGTCAACGCGTGCGTGGACGAGTCGGGGGTGCGGATGATCTCTTCCCGCACCGGCAAGGCCGTCGCCCCTCAACCCGATTGGCTGCGCACCCCCTACAGCCAGAGCGTGGTCGCTCACCGTGGTGACGACGGGGTGTGGCGCATCAGGTCCTACATCACCTCCACAGAGAGATGCACCCGATGAAACCTTTGATCGCGATACTCCTCGCGGTGCCGCTGATGCTCTTTCCGACAGACCCTCCCAAGGTCGACGTCGATGCGGGTGGATCCGGCCCGACCAGGTTCGTGAACCTGGAGGCCAGCCGCATCACCATCACCGGTGACGGTGCCCGGGGCGGCAGGGGGGACGGCTATCGCATTCCGCGCCCCTGCTGGTACGAGCCCAGCCTGAACGCCGAGGAGATGTTCCGCCTGCACACCGAGGGCCGCGACCCCGCCAACCGGGCGCGCATCGACGAGGAGAGCTTCCGGGCCTTCATCCAGCAGTTCAAGGACAAGCTCGGCAAGCCGGGCCGGTGGTGGGTGCCCGCGTACAACAAGGCCGATCCGAACGGCGCCGCCTGCTGGGGCGGCCTCGAGCTGTTCGTCTTCGTGCCGCCGAACGTCACGCCCCCGTCCGGGATCACGATCGAGCAGCTGGCGCAGATCGCCAGGGCCGCGCTGACCGTCCCGGAGCCCACCGTCAAGCTGAACCCCGACGCCAAGAGCTTCGTCAACCTCCCGACCTATGTCTGGCTGGAGAACGTCGGCCGGCCGCGCCGCACGGTCACCGCGTCGATCCCCGGCGTCATGAGCGTGACCCTGGTGGCCACGCTGCAGGACATCAAGATCGACGCTGGTACGGGCGCGGACCGGGCCGAGGTGCGCGAGGACGGCTGCGGGCCCTCGGGGAAGCCGTACGTCAAGGGCGCGGAGTTCACCTGCGGCGTGCGTTACCTGCGCTCGTCGATCGATCAGCCGCGCGAGAAGTACACGCTCACCGTCACCACCGTCTGGCCGGTCCAGGCGGCCGGCGACGTGGTGCCGTTCCAGTTCGCGCCCGTGCAGGTCGGCGCCACCCGGGACGTGCCGGTCGGCGAGATCCAGAGCAACGTCAAGCCCTGACCACCGAGACCAGCGGGGCCAGCTCGGGCTGCTCGGCCGCCTCGTCCAGCACCTCCTTGAGCACGGCGTCGTGCGTGGGACCGGCCCGGCCGAGGAGCTCGAACCCGGCCTGCGTGACCTCCGAGTAGATGCCCCGCCTGTCGTCCTCGCACAGGTAGCGCCTGAGCAGGCCGCGGTTCTCCAGCCTGGTGACCAGCCGGGTCGTGGCGCTCTGGCTGAGCACGACGGCGCGGGCGAGCTGCTGCATGCGCATGTGCCAGCCGTCCTGCCTGGCCAGCGCGTCCAGCACGGTGTACTCGCTCACACTCAGCTCGTGCTCCTTCTGGAGCGCTTTCTCCAGCCTGTCCTCGATTTTCGCGTGCAGCGCCGCGAGGGTGCGCCAGCCCTGGGCGCGCGCCTCCACGGCGTCATCGGCTAGGGGCATGTGACAACCTCCTCGGCATCCTTGTATGGTCACTTAGTCGGCGTGTGCAAATAATGTCCACGCTCACTAACGTCGTCTGAGGAGTAGTCTATGCCTCTCGCCCTGTTCGCCCTCGCGATCAGCGCCTTCGGCATCGGGACCACGGAGTTCATCATCAACGGGCTGCTGCCCGAGGTGGCGGCCGACTTCGGCGTGACCATCCCGGCCGCCGGACTGCTCGTGTCCGGATACGCCCTGGGCGTGGCGCTCGGCGGGCCGCCGCTGACCATGCTCGGCGCGCGGTTGTCGCGCAAGACCATGCTGCTGTCGCTGATGGTGCTGTTCATCGTGGGGAACCTGCTGTCGGCGCTGGCGCCCTCGTATGCGGTGCTGATGATCGGGCGCTTCCTGTCGGCCTTCGCGCACGGCGCGTACTTCGGGATCGGCTCGGTGGTCGCCGCCGACCTGGTGGCGCCGCAGAAGCGGGCCAGCGCCATCGCCCTGATGTTCACCGGCCTGACGCTCGCGAACGTTCTGGGCGTGCCCCTGGGGACCTGGATCGGTCAGGCGTTCGGCTGGCGGGCCACGTTCTGGGTCGTGGTCGCCATCGGCGTGGCCGGCCTCGCCGGCGTCGTGGCGCTCGTGCCCCGACAGCCGCGCCCGTCCGGCGGCGTCCTGCGGGAGCTGTCGACGTTCCGCAAGCCCGGCGTCTGGCTGGCCCTGGCGATGACCGTCTTCGGCTTCGCGCCGGTCTTCGCCGTCATCACGTTCATCGCGCCCATCATGACCGGCGTGGGCGGCTTCTCGCCCGGAGCCGTGCCCGTGGTCATGGCCCTGTTCGGGGTCGGCCTGGTCGTGGGCAACCTGGTCGGCGGCAAGCTGGCGGACCGCGCGGTCATGCCGAGCATCTACGGCTCGGTCGCCCTGCTCACCTTCCTGGCCGTGGTGGTCGCCCTGGTGTCCGGGAGCCAGGCGGCCTTCGTGATCACCATCACGCTCTTCGGCGTGGCCGCCTTCGCCACGGTCCCGCCCCTGCAGACCCGCGTCCTGGACGCCGCCGCCGGGGCGCCGACCCTCGCGTCGGCGGCCAACATCGGCGCCTTCAACCTGGGCAACGCGATCGGCTCCTTCGCGGCGGGCCTCACCATCGACGCCGGCCTCGGCTACACGGCCCCCGCCTGGACCGCCGCCCTGCTGGGCCTGGTGGGACTGGCGGTGGCGGGAGCGGCAGGCCTCCAGGCCCGCCGCCTGGTGCCCGCCGCCTAGAGCGCGCCGGTTTCGTGGGCGATCAGCCACTCCTTGACCGGAACGCCGTAAAGGTACCCGCCATATCCTCCGCCGCTGGGCAGCACCCGGTGGCACGGCACGAAGGGGGCGATCAGGTTCTGGGCGCAGGCGGACCCGGCCGCGCGGGCGGCCGTCCGGGGCAGGCCGGCCCGTTCGGCGAGCTCCGCGTACGAGATGGTGGTCCCGGCCTTGACCTCGCGCAGCGCCTGGTGGAGGCGCTTGCGGGTGGGCGTGCCCGGCTGGGAGACCGGGATGGCGTCCAGAGCGTCCAGGTCCCCGCCCAGGTACGCCTGGACCGCCGAGACCGCGGGCCCGAGGCCGTCCACGACCTCCAGGCCCTCCGCCTGCAGGGCGGGCGTGAGGCGGGCGAACATCTCCTTGGGGTCGGCCGTGAAGCCGGCCGCCACCAGCACCCCCTCGCGGGACAGCAGGGAGAGCGGCCCCACCGGGGTCGGGACGAGCTGAGCAGCGATCATGATGAGCTCCAAAGATGCAGGGCGGCGTAGGCCCGCCAGGGCCGCCACCGCTCGATGTGGTCGTCGGGAATGCCCAAGCAGGCCATGCGCTTCCTGAGCACGAGGTCGCCCGCGGGCCACGCGTCCGGGTCGCGCAGCGCCCGCAGCGCGATGTAGCTGGCCGTCCACGGGCCGATGCCGGGGACTTCGAGCAGGGCCGCCACCGCCTCGGCGGGGTCCTGGCCGCCGTCCAGGTCGATGTGGCCGATCGCCAGGCGGTCGGCCAGGTGCTTGAGCGTGGCGATCCGGCGGTTCGTCAGGCCGAGGCCGGTGAGGTCGGTGTCGAGGAGCTCGGCGGGCGTGGGGAAGAGAGGGCCGGGGGCCCTGGCGACGATGCGGCTGAGGATGGTGCGGGCGCCGGCCACCGAGATCTGCTGGCCCACGACCGCGCGTACGGCCAGCTCGAAGCCGTCGAACGCCCCCGGCACCCGCAGCCCCGGACGCGCCGCCACCAGGGGTCCGAGCGAGGTCCCGCCGAGGATCTCCGCGATGGCGCCGGGGTCGGCGTCGAGGTCGAGCAGGCGGCGGCAGCGCCCCACGATGCGGGCGAGCTGCCGCGTGTCGTCCACCACCACGTCCAGGGCGATGTGGTCGCGCCGCGGTGTGAGCGTGATCGTCCCACCGGGCACGGCCCGCTCGTACGAGGTCAGGGACGCCACCTCCAGCCCGGGGATGGCACGGGCGGCGAGGAACGCGAAGACCCCCTCCACGTCGTACGGCTCCCGCCGGTGCAGCCGGAGCCGGAGCGTGGCGTCGGACACACGGGGCCCCGCCGTGGCACGCAGCTCGCTGGGCGTGAAGCCGTACGTCTCGCGCATGGTCGCGTTGAACTGCCGCACGCTCCCGAACCCCGACGCGAACGCCACCTCGGTGACCGGCAGCCCCGTCTCCGTCAGCAGCTGCTTGGCCAGCAGCAGCCGCTTCGTCCGCGCGACCGCCAGCGGCCCGACGCCCAGCTCGGCCACGAACAGGCGGTGCAGGTGCCGCTCCGTGATGTGCAACCGCTTGGCCAGTCCAGCGACGCCGTCGTCGTCGGCCGCCCCGTCGTCGATCAGCCGCAGCGCCCGGCCGACCAGGTCGCCGCGGATGTCCCAGCCTGGATCACCGGGCGAGAGCTCGGGCCGGCAGCGCTTGCACGGCCGGAACCCGGCGGCCTCGGCCGACGCCGCGTGCCGGTAGAAGCGCACGTTGCGGGAGGAGGGGGTACGGGCCGGGCAGATCGGACGGCAGTAGATGTGGGTCGTCGTCACCGCCGTGTAGAAGCGCCCGTCGAACCGGGCGTCTCTGGCTGAGACGGCCCGGTAGCAGGAGTCGAAGTCGAGCTCTAGTGGTGACATGCCTCCGACAGTATGCGCTCGCCAACGGCGCCGACTGGCGGAAATCGGACCCGTACGTGACGGCTACTTGGACGAGACGCCCACCCCCAGGTCGAACTCCCGGTAGACCCTGGCCCAGAAGCCGTCACGCAGCCACACCCGGGCCTCCGGGTACGGGCGCAGCGAGTGGCCGAGCTCCTTCTCCGCCTCGATCAGCAGCTCGGTGTCGATCACGGTCGGCAGGATCGGGCCGGGCAGCAGGTCGCGGATGTTGTCGCGGCCACGGGTGAGGATCCACTTCTGTGCCACGTGCTCGCCCACGTCCTCCACGCGCGGGCGGCTCGGCCCGAGCTTGGCCACCTGGCCGGGCTTGACGTGCGGCTTGACGGGCGCGCGCCCGGCGAAGACCTGCGCGGGCGAGGGAGCGGCGGCCGGCGGAGTGACCGGGACGGGCTGGGGAGCACGGCTGAAAAAAGGCCTCAGGAAATCAGCGGAGATCACTTCTACGGTGTCGGACTCCCACACCAGGCGCTCGGCCTGGTTGGTGCCGTAAGGCGGCTCGACGCCCCACAGGTGGATGCGGACGCCGTACGCCTGCGCCGCCTCGACCGCCGGGACCATGTCCTCGTCGCCCGCCAACAGGATCGTGTCGGTGACCGCATGATGTCTCGCCAGTGCCTCCAGATCACTCCTGATCTGCGCGTCCACGCCCTTCTGCTGGCCACGGGCGTTCAGGTTGCCAAGTCGCACCTTGACCCAGGGCAGCTGAGCGATGACACGCTGGTCGACGGTGGGCACGCGATCACGGGCTGCGTCATACCAATAGATCCGCAGAAGTTCGCCGGAAATACGTTCCTCTGCATGTTTCTGTAGACTCTGGATGAGCTCATCGGCGGCCACCCGATATTCCTTGCGCTCCTTGGCACCGAGCAGCACTTCACCCGCCGCCGCGTACAGATAACCGACATCCACCAGGACGGCGTACTTGGCTGCCACAGGATGCGGCATGAGGTCTGGGATGGCCATGTCGTCCTCCAGGCCGCGGTGTTAGTTGATCGGCCGACTATATACGCCTACTTTCTCTTAGATAGTCCCAACTCCCGGGGTCCTTGACACCCGTTTCCCAGGATCTATCTAGGGTAGTGCGCTCATCCGCCAAGCCGACTTCCCTGGGACGACAGGCTTACGCATACCTCTGGCTGGGTTTCGCCATGTTTGCCGTCGCGTTACTGGAGACTTCTCCGGTTCGGTGCGGGAGGCCCGGCGCGCCGCGAGTACGGCCACCAACGCCGCGATCTCCTCGGGCGTGGCGTCGCCCCGGATAATTCGCAGATCTGCCGTCATAGCGGGATGTTCCCGTGCTTCTTCGGCGGGAGCGTCGCCCGCTTGTTCCTGAGCGCCCGCAGCGCCCGCACAACCTGGGGCCGGGTTTCGGACGGCCGGATCACCGCGTCCACGTAGCCGCGCTCCGCCGCGATGTAGGGGTTCGCCAGCGTGTCCTCGTACTCGGTGACGAGCCGCGCGCGCTCGGCCTCGGGGTCCTCGGAGGCGGCCAGCTCGCGCCGGTAGAGGATGTTGACCGCGCCCTGTGCCCCCATGACCGCGATCTGGGCGGTCGGCCAGGCCAGGTTGACGTCCGCGCCGAGGTGCTTGGAGCCCATGACGTCGTACGCGCCGCCGTACGCCTTGCGCGTGATCACCGTGATGAGCGGCACGGTGGCCTCGGCGTAGGCGTAGAGGAGCTTGGCGCCCCGGCGGATGATTCCGTTCCATTCCTGATCGGTCCCAGGAAGGAATCCCGGCACATCCACAAAAGTCAGTATCGGAATATTAAAGGCATCACATGTTCGTATAAATCTGGCTGCCTTCTCCGATGCATTGATATCCAGACATCCCGCGAAATGCATGGGCTGGTTGGCCACGACCCCGACCGGCTGGCCGTCCACGCGGCCGTACCCCACCACGATGTTGGGCGCGAACAGCGCGTGGACCTCCAGGAACTCCCCGTCGTCCAGCACGCGCTCGATCACCCGGTGCATGTCGTACGGCTGGTTCGCCGAGTCGGGGATCAGCTCGTCGAGCTCCGGGTCGGGCTCGAGGTCGGCGGCGGCCTCGAAGACCGGGGCCTCGTCCAGGTTGTTCGACGGCAGGTACGACAGCAGCGCCTTCACGTACTCCAGCGCGTCGTGCTCGTCGGCGGCCTGGTAGTGGGCGACGCCCGACTTCGTGTTGTGCGCGTGCGCCCCGCCGAGCTCCTCGAAGGTGACCTCCTCGCCGGTCACCGTTTTGATCACGTCGGGACCCGTGATGAACATGTGGGACGTCTGGTCCACCATCACGACGAAGTCGGTCAGCGCGGGGGAGTAGACGTGCCCGCCGGCCGCGGCGCCCATGATGAGCGAGATCTGCGGGATCACGCCGGAGGCGTGCACGTTGCGCTTGAAGATCTCCGCGTAGAGGCCGAGCGCGACCACGCCCTCCTGGATGCGCGCGCCGCCGCCCTCGTTGATGCCGATGATCGGGCACCCGGTCTTGAGCGCCATGTCGAGCACTTTGACGATCTTCTCGCCGTACACCTCACCGAGCGAGCCGCCGAACACGGTCACGTCCTGGGAGAACACGCACACCTGTCGGCCGTCGACCGTGCCGTGCCCGGTGATGACGCCGTCGCCGTACGGCCGCCGCCTCTCCAGCCCGAACATCGTGGAGCGGTGCCTGGCGAACTCGTCGAACTCCACGAACGAGCCCTCGTCCAGCAGCGCGAGCACCCGCTCCCTGGCGGTCATCTTGCCCTTGGCGTGCTGCTTCTCCACCGCGGCCGCGGAGCCCGCGTGCGCGGCCTCGTCGAGGCGCCGCTCAAGGTCGGCGATTTTCCCAGCAGTGGTGTGAATATCCGGCTGTTCCGGTATCGATTCCGCAGCTGTGCTCATGCGCGCAAGATTAGTCCTCCTCCTAGAGTTGGTTCCATGACGGACGCGGTTCGCACGCAGGGGCTGTTCAAGCGGTACGGGCCGCAGGTCGCCGTGGCGGGCGTCGATCTCGTGGTCCCGGCGGGCAGTTTCGCCGGGCTCGTCGGGCCCAACGGCGCGGGCAAGACCACCACGCTCAGCATGATCACCGGGTTGCTCCGTCCCGACGGCGGCTCGGCCGCGATCGACGGGTTCGACGTGTGGCGCGACCCCGTCGAGGTCAAGACCCGCATCGGCGTGCTGCCCGAGGGTCTGCGGCTGTTCGAGCGCCTGTCGGGCCGGGAGCTGCTCCTCTACAACGGCCGGCTGCGCGGCATCCCCAAGGCCGACGTCGAGCAGCGCGCGAGCGAGCTGCTGGCCGTGATGGACCTGGACGGCGCGGCCGACAAGCTGGTCGTCGACTACTCCACCGGCATGCGCAAGAAGATCGGCCTGGCCGCCGCCCTCCTGCACAACCCGTCGGTGCTCTTCCTCGACGAGCCGTTCGAGGGCGTCGACCCCGTCAGCGCCAACACGCTCACCGACGTGCTGCGGCGGTTCACCGCGTCCGGCTCGACCGTGATCTTCTCCAGCCACGTGATGGACCTCGTCGAGCGGCTGTGCGACTGGGTGTCGGTGATGAGCGCGGGCCACATCGTGGCTCAGGGGCCGCTGGCGGACGTACGCGGCGGTCGCAGCCTCAACCAGGCGTTCCTGGAGCTGGTCGGCGGCCCGCGCGGCGCCGGCGAAGCGGGCCTGACCTGGCTCGGCGCCAAGCCGGAGGAGCACCGGTGAGCACGATCGCCCTCTTCGCCCAGCTCAAGCTCCGGTTATTGGCCGGCAACCTGCGCGGCGACGTCCAGCGCAAGCTCGGCTTCGTCTTCACCCTGATCGCCGCCACCGGCCTGGCACTGCTCGGCTTCCTCCTGATGAGCCTGCTCCGCCTGGCGGACCACGACGTCGCCGCGCAGCTCGTGATCATCGCGTTCACGATGTTCCTCATCAGCTGGATGATCGTGCCGCTGCTCGCGTTCGGCCTGGACGACACGCTCGACCCGGCGAAGCTGTCGCTGCTCCCGCTGCGTACGCGCGAGCTGGCGATCGGCCTGTTCACCGCCTCCGTGACCGGCGTCTGGCCGGCGGCCATGCTGGTCGTCACGGCGGGAGCGCTGGTCGGCCTGGCGAGCGGCGTCGGCGGCGTGCTGCTCGGGGTGCCGGCCGTGCTGCTGCAGGTCGCGCTCTGCGTGGTGACGTCACGGCTGATCACCACCTCGCTCTCCAGCGCGCTGCGCAGCCGGCGCGGCCGCGACGTGCTGGCCGTGGCCGCGCTGCTCGTGGTGGTGCTCGCGCAGCTGCCCAACCTCGTGATGAACCGGGGGCTCGGCGACCCGGCGGCGATGATGGCCGGCGTGGCGGCCGTGTTCAGGTGGACCCCGCCGGGCATGGCCGCGCACGCGATGGCGGACGGCGGCCTGGTCGGGCTGGCCGAGCTGGCGTTCGTCGCCGTGGTCGTGGTGGTGCTCGGCTGGCTGTGGATCAAGGCGCTGAGCAGGGCCCTGGTCACGCCCGACGGCTCCACTCAGGGCGCCTCCGTACGCAAGGAGAGCGGCCTGATCGACAGGCTCCTGCCGGACGGGCCGCTGGCGGCCGTGGTGACCAAGGAGCTGAAGTACATCAGGCGCGAGCCCAGGTCCCGCGTCGGCTGGTTCAGCGCGATCGTGGTGACCGCCGTGCTGGCGTTCTCGTTCACCAGGAGCGGCGGGAGCGGGGAGGGGGCGGCGATCGTGCTCACCTCCGTCGGCGCCCTGATGATCGCGTTGCAGTCGGGCAACGCGTTCGGCATCGACGGCCGCTCGCTGTGGATGAACGCCGTCGCGTTCGGCTCCGAGCGCGGCCTGGCCGTCGACCTGGCCGGGCGCCACCTGGCCAACGCGCTGATCGCCGTGCCGCTGCTCGGCGTGATCGCGGTCGCCGCCGGCCTGTTCACCGGCCATCCCGCCTCGATCGTCCCGGCGGCGCTGGCCGGATGGGGCGCGCTCGGGATCGGGCTCGGCGTCGGCTCCGTGACGAGCGTGGTGCTGCCGTACACGGTGCCCGAGCGCATGAACGCCTTCAGCGGCGCCGCGCCCGGGCAGGGCGGGCAGGCGCTCGCCTCGGCCCTGGCGGCCACGGCCGGCATCGCGCTGCTCTCGCTGCCGTTCGTGGTGGCGCTGGTGCTCGGCTGGTTCTGGGCGTGCGCGCTGGCGCCGTTCTACGGGCTGCTGGCCGAGGCACTCGGCAGGCGGCTGGCCGCCAGGCTCGGATTCGCCCGGATGCCGGAGCTGCTGGGGGCCGTTTCCCGAGGTGGTTAAGTGGTCTAGTCCAATTGGCGAGACCGGTCTACGGCTTCCCCGAACGAGTCGATACCCTTCAAAACATGATTGACCAGGGGCTCGAGCGTCGCAGCGCCGCCGTTACCGAGATGCCGGACGAGCTACGCCATGATGTGCGCCTGCTGGGCAAACTGCTCGGCCAGGTGCTCGCCGAGCAGGGCGGTGAGGACCTGCTGGCAGACGTCGAACGACTGCGCAAGGCCGTCATCGCAGCACGCAGGGGCGAGGTCTCCGCCGACGAGATCACCGCCATGGTCGAAGGATGGGAGATCGAGCGGGCGGTGGCCGTCGCCCGCGCCTTCACCTGCTATTTCCACTTGGCCAACCTCGCCGAGGAGCACTACCGCATCCGCACGCTGCGCGAGCGTGACGCCGAGGGCAAGGTGCAGCGCGAGTCGCTGGGCCAGGCCGTGCAGCAGCTGGGCCAGGAGCGCGTCACCGAGCTGCTGGAGGGCCTGGAGCTGCACCCGGTGCTCACCGCGCACCCCACCGAGGCACGCAGGCGCGCGGTCGTGACCGCCATCCAGCGCATCAGCGGCCAGCTCACCGAGTACAACACCCCGGGCCGCGGCGCCTCCGAGCGCTCCGAGAGCAGGCGCCGCCTGCTGGAGGAGATCGACCTCCTGTGGCGCACGGCCCAGCTTCGCTCGACCAAGCTCGACCCGCTCGACGAGGTACGCACGGCCATGGCGGCCTTCGACGAGACGTTGTTCCGCATGGTGCCCCAGGTCTACCGCGCGCTGGACGCCGCGCTCGACGAGCACACCGGCACCCGCCCGCCGCAGGCCAGGCCCTTCATCCGGTACGGCAGCTGGATCGGCGGCGACCGTGACGGCAACCCCAACGTCACCGCCAGGGTCACCCGCGAGACCATCCAGATCCAGTCCGAGCACGTGCTGTCGGCCCTCGAGACCGCCTGCGCGCGCATCGCCCGCACGCTGACCGCCTCCGTCCAGCTCGCCCCGCCGTCGTCCGAGCTGAAGTCGGCGCTGGCCGCGGCCGTGGACGCCTACCCAGACGTGGTCTCCGAGCTGGCCACCCGCTCGCCGCGCGAGCCGCACCGGCAGTGGCTGCTCTTCGTGGCCACGCGCATCGCCGCCACCCACCGTCGCGACCTCGACCTCGCCTACCGCTCGCCCAGCGAGCTGCTGGCCGACCTCCGCCTGGTGCAGGGGTCGCTGGCCGTCTCCGCGCCGCGGCAGGCGTACGGGGAGCTGCAGCACCTCATCTGGCAGGTGGAGACGTTCGGCTTCCACCTGGCCGAGCTGGAGGTGCGCCAGCACTCCCAGGTGCACGCGGCTGCCCTGGAGGAGGTCAGGGCCGGCGGCGAGCTGTCGGAGCGCACCGAGGAGGTGCTGGCCACGATCCGGGTGATCGCCTGGATCCAGGAGCGGTTCGGCGTCACGGCCTGCTCTCGTTACGTGGTCTCGTTCACCCGCTCGGCCGACGACGTCGCGGCCGTCTACGAGCTGGCCAGGCACGCGCTCGGCGACCGGGCTCCCGTGCTCGACGTGGTGCCGCTGTTCGAGTCGGGCCAGGACCTCGCCAACTCGCCGCTCGTGCTGACCGGCATGCTCGAGATCCCGGAGGTGCAGGCGCGGCTGGCGACCACCGGGCGGCGCATGGAGATCATGCTGGGCTACTCCGACTCGGCCAAGGAGCTCGGACCCGCGGCCGCCACGCTCCGGCTCTACGAGGCGCAGGAGGAGCTGACCGCCTGGGCGGCCAAGCACGAGGTGAAGCTCCGCATGTTCCACGGCCGCGGCGGCGCGCTCGGGCGCGGCGGCGGCCCGGCCAACCGCGCGGTGCTGGCCCAGGCGCCCGGCTCGGTCGCGGGCCGGTTCAAGGTCACCGAGCAGGGCGAGGTCATCTTCGCCCGCTACGGCCACATCGCGATCGCCCGCCGCCACATGGAGCAGGTGGCCAACGCCGTGCTGCTGGCCTCCTCGCCCACCGTCGGCGACCGTACGGCGGCCGCCGCCGAGCGCTTCCGCGGCCTGGCCGAGCAGGTGGCCACGGCGTCGGAGCAGGCCTACCGCGGGCTCACCGAGGCCGCTGGCTTTCCCGAGTGGTTCGGGCTGGTCAGCCCGCTGGAGGAGATCGGCGCGCTCCGCCTGGGCTCGCGCCCGGCGCGCCGCGGCCTCGGCGCTCCTCGCTCGCTCGACGACCTGCGGGCGATCCCGTGGGTGTTCGCGTGGGCGCAGACGCGGGTCAACCTGCCCGGCTGGTACGGCCTCGGCACCGGCCTGGCCTCGGTCGGCTCCCTCGACGAGCTGCGGGCGGCGTACGCAGAGTGGCCGCTGTTCAACGCGATGCTCGACAACGCGGAGATGTCGCTGGCCAAGACCGACCGCTCGATCGCCAAGCGCTACCTGGCGCTCGGCGGCCGGGAGGACTTCAGCCGTCAGGTGCTGGAGGAGTACGACAGGACCCGCGAGCTGGTGCTGCAGGTGACGGGCCACACGCGGCTGCTGGAGAACCGGAAGGTGCTCTCGCGCGCCGTCCAGCTCCGCGACCCGTACGTGGACGCGCTGTCGCACCTGCAGCTGCGGGCCCTTCGCGCGCTGCGCACCGGCAACCCGTCGGAGGAGGAGCGCGAGCGGCTGTCCACGCTCCTGCTGCTGTCGGTCAACGGCGTCGCGGCGGGCCTCCAGAACACCGGCTGACCCGCCCCGCCACCCCGGAGCGAGGGTGACGGCGCACCGCCACCCTCGCTCCTCCCGCCCAGGGGCCCCGGCCGAAGCGCGGTGGGCTCCGGCGCGCCGTCCCCGGCCCTCCCTCCAAGGGACACCAATCGCCGCCTTCGCCTCTCCCTCCCCAAGGGACCCCAGCCGAAGTGCGGTGGGTTGCGGAGGAGCGGGGGAAGGGGTACTAGCCGAGGCTCTTGAAGAAGGCGATGACGTCGGACGCGACGACCTCGGGCGCGGTGTGCGCGGCGTAGTGCCCGCGCGCCGGCGCCGGCAGCGTCTTCCAGGACACGATGTTGGCGTGGTCGCGCTCGGCGAAGCGGCGGATCGACTTGAAGTCGCCCTCGCTCATCGCCAGTGCCGTCGGCACGGTGGTGGGCTCCTTGGGCTGCTCCATGCGGGCGTTCTCCCAGTACTGCCGGATCGCCGACCCCGCCGTCCCGGTGAACCAGTGGATCGAGGCGTTGGTCAGGACGAAGTCGTCGTCGAGGTCCTCGTCGAAGAGCTGGGCGAGCCAGCCGAGCAGCCCGGCGGGGGAGTCGGCGATGGCGTGCGCGAGGGTCTGCGGCTGCTGGGAGTGCAGCACGTTGAAGGCGCCCTTCTCCTTCCAGAACCAGTCGAGCACGGCCAGCCCCGCCTGGTCCTCCTCGCTCAGGTCCGCGAACTCGGCCGGGTCGCCCGACGGGAAGGAGAACAGCTGGGTGACGTGCACCCCCACGACGTGCTCCGGGTCGAACCTGCCGACCTCGGGCGAGATCATCGAGCCGCCGTCGTTCCCGACCGCGCCGTAGCGCTCGTAGCCCAGCCGGGCCATCAGCTCGGCCCACGCCCTGGCGATGCGCTGGTTGTTCCACCCCAGTTCGTGCGTGGGGCCGGAGAAGGCGTAGCCGGGCACTGACGGGATGACCAGGTGGAAGTGGCGCGACAGGGGCTCGATGGCGTCGCGGTACTCGACGAAGGTGCCGGGCCAGCCGTGGGTGAGGATCAGGGCCAGGGCGTCGGGGTTCTCGTTGCGGACGTGCACGAAGTGGATGTTCTGCCCGTCGATCTCCGTCGTGAACTGCGGGTACGCGTTGAGCCTGGCCTCCTGCGCCCGCCAGTCGAACCCGTCGCGCCAGTAGCCGACCAGGCGCTTCACCCGCTCGACGCTGACGCCCTGGTCGGCGCCGGCGATCTCGTCCGTGAAGCGGGTCAGGGCGAGGCGGGCCTGGAGGTCATCGAGGTCGGTCTGCGGGATCTCGATGCGGAAGGGGCGGATGCTCACGGGAAGCTCCTCTTGAAGCAGGGGAACGGTTCGTTCTGTTCCAAGAATAGCAGAACGGAACGATTCATTCCACTAAAATGCGCTCCGGGCCCGAATAGATGTTGCAGCGCTCGCCCCGCAGGAACCCCACCAGCGTCATGCCGAACTCCCTGGCCAGGTCGACCGCCAGCGACGACGGCGCCGACACGGCGCACACGACCGGGATGCCCGCCGCCAGGGCCTTCTGCATGATCTCGTAGCTGGTCCGCCCGCTGACCATGAGCACGTGCTCGGCCAGCGGCAGCCGTCCGCTCAGCGCCGCCCAGCCGGCCAGCTTGTCCACCGCGTTGTGCCGCCCCACGTCCTCCCGCAGCGTCACCAGCTCCCCGGTGGCCGAGAACAGCCCGGCCGCGTGCAGCCCGCCTGTCTTGCCGAAGCCGCCCTGCGCCTTCCTCAGCCGGTCGGGGAGGGCGTACAGGAGCTCGGGGGTGAGCTGGAGCCGACCCCTGGGGAGCGGTTCGCAGCGGTCGTGCAGCGCCTCGAGGCCGGCCGAGCCGCAGACGCCGCAGGCGCTCGAGGTGAGGAAGTGGCGGTCGAGGGCGGGCAGGTCGGGGATGGGGCCGTGCAGGCGTACCGTCACGGTGTTGTAGCGGGCCTCGGGCGGGACGTCCTCGTCGACGCAGTACGCGATGGCCGCGATCCCGCCGGGACGGACCAGGCCCTCGCCGTGCAGGAACCCGGCGGCCAGCTCGAAGTCGTGCCCCGGGGTGCGCATGGTGATGGCCACGGTCTTGCGCGTGCCGTCGGCGGCGGTGAGGCGGATCTCCAGCGGCTCCTCCGTGGCCAGGTCGTCGCGGCGGTCCCTGGCGGTGGAGCCCGAGAGCTCGACGATCCTGATGCGGCTCGTGGGCCCCGGGCGCGTCGTCACAGGGGCCGCACAGTGACGAGGGCGTTGTAGTCGGGGATCCGCGCGTCGGGCGAGCGGCGGGCCTCGTCCAGCAGGACGTTCCCCTCGGGCCAGTGGATCTGCAGGTTGCCCGGCATCAAGGGGGCCCGCAGGACCTTGCCCCGGTAGGCACGCTCGCCGGAGCGCAGCTCGACGGGGGCGCCGTCGGGCAGGCCGAGGCGGTCGGCGTCGTACTCGCTCATCAGCACGGCCTCGCGCGGCGCGCCGTTGAAGCCGTCGAGGCGCTCGTGGACCATGCTGTTGAACTGCTTGCCGCGCCTGGTCGCCACCATGAACGCGCCGTCGGGGCGCTCCAGCGCGGGCAGCCCGACGGCGGAGAACCTGCCCAGCCCGTCGGGCGTCTGGAAGCGGCCGTCGGCGAACAGGTGGCGCCCGCCGTACTGGACGTTGTCGCCGAACCTGCGCAGGCCGGCGATGCCCTGATAGAAGGGCACCGCCTGTTCGATCTCGGCGCGGATCTGCGGGGTGCCGGTGAAGCGTACTTTTGCCGAAATTTCGGGACGTGTGCGGGCGGCCAGCTCCGTGAAGATCTTCCACTCCGGCCACGCCTCGCCGATCCGCGGCCCCTCGACCTCGGGGGAGAAGATGACCCGCCGCTCGGTGGAGGTCTCGGTCACGCCGCCGACCATCTCGTAGCGGGTCTGCGCGGGCAGCAGCAGCACGTCGCCCTCGCCCGGCACCAGCATCTGCGACGACAGCACGATGTCGATGTGCACCCGGAGCCTGAGCCGCGACAGGGCCTCGCGGCAGTAGGCGGGGTCGGGCAGGACCTCCAGGAAGTTGCCGCCGCTCGACACCAGCGCGTCGAGGTCGCCGCGGTGGGCGGCGTCGATCATGTCGGTCGCGGTCAGGCCGGGGGTGTCCGGGACCTCAAAGCCCCACCTATCCGTAAATTTCGCTGCATTTTCGGGCGTGATCGGCAGGCCGCCGGGCAGCCCGGTCGCGTACGCGCCCATCTCCGCCCCGCCCTGCACGCCGCTGTGTCCCCTGATCGGCATCAGCCCGCACTTGTCGCGCCCCACGAAGCCCCTGGCCAGTGCCAGGTTCACGATCGAGCGGACGTTGTCCTCGCCGTACGTGTGCTGCGTGATGCCCATCGACCACACCAGCACCGCCGACTTCGCCTCGCCCAGCAGCCTGGCCAGGCGGTACATGTCCTCCCTGGACGCCCCCGACAGCGCTTCCAGCTCCTCCCACGACTGGCCCGCGAGCTCGGCGCGCAGCTCCTCGAATCCCGTCGTCCGCCGCTCGACGAACTCCTTGTCCACCCAGCCGTTCTCGATCAGGTGCTTGAGCACGCCGTTGAGGAAGCCGATGTCGCCGCCCACGTTCACACCGAAGAACGCGTCGGTGATCTTCGTGCCGAACACGGCGGACTCGGCGTTCGACGGCACCCAGTACTTGTCCATCCCGGGCTCGCGGTAGGCGTTGACCATCGCGATCCGCGTGCCCGCCTTCTTGGCGTGGTACAGATACTTCATCGCGACCGGCTGGTTGTTCGACGGGTTCGAGCCGATGAACACGATCAGGTCGGAGCCGATCCAGTCGGTGTACGAGCAGGTGGTGGCCGCGGCGCCGATGGTCTGCTTCAGCGCCACCGTCGAGGGCGAGTGGCAGATCCTGGCGGCGTTGTCGATGCTGTTGGTGCCGAGCGCGCGCACGGCCTTCTGGGCCGCGTAGTAGTTCTCGTTCGGCATGCCGCGGCTGGTCAGATAGGCGCCGAAGCGCGCGTCACGCAGCCCGTCGGAGGCGACGCGCAGCGCCTCGTCCCAGCTGATCCGGGTGAAGCCGGGCTCGCCCCGCCTGCGGAGCATCGGGTACGGCAACCGCCCCAGCTCGCGGAGCTCGGCGCTCTTCCTGCCCGCGAGCCCCGAGACGTCCCTCAAACGGGATATGTCGAGGGCCGGCATGGTGTTCAGGGGCAGCAGCCGCAGCCTGATGTTGCACAGATGGATCTCGTCCATCGTCCAGTCACGCATGCCCTGGGTGCCCAGCGCGCACCCGTCGCAGGTGCCCTGATTGAGTATCCGCCACGCGTAGCGCCGGTTGCCCTTGACCGACTTGAACGCCTTCCAGAGCTCCAGGTAGTTGTTCGGCTTGCGCAGCCCGACGCCGAACGGCCGCCAGGAGGCCCAGTTACGCGGATCCAAAGGCTTGCTCATGTCTCCATCCTCCTCTTGCCTGCCAAGATAGGGGGATGTCCGGCTCACGCTATTCCGACCTCGAACGCCCGCCGCTCTCCGAGGCCGCGCTCAACCGCGCGCTCGTGCGCCCCGGCTCCCTGTGGACGGGCCTCACCGTCGTGGAGAGCACCGGCTCCACCAACGCCGACCTCGCCGCGTCCGCCTCCGGCGGCGCCGGGGAGGGGACGGTGCTGGTGGCGGAGGCGCAGCTGGCGGGGCGCGGCCGGCTCGGGCGCAGCTGGTCGGCGCCGCCGCGTTCCGGCCTGACGTTCTCGATCCTGCTCAGGCCGCGGCCGCCGATCGCCACGCAGGGCTGGCTGCCCCTTCTGTACGGCGTGGCCGCCGCCTCGGCGGTGCGCCGCATGGCAGAGGTGGACGTGCGGCTCAAGTGGCCCAACGACCTGCTGATCGGCGAGCGCAAGCTGGCCGGGATCCTGGCCGAGCGGGCCGACGACGCCGTCGTCATCGGCATGGGGCTGAACGTGTCGCTCACGCGGGAGGAGCTGCCCACCGAGACGGCCACGTCGCTGGCCGTCGAGAAGGCCGCGTGCGTCGATCGGGATCCGCTGCTCAGGGCCGTGCTCAGGGAGGTCGAGAGCCACTACAGGGAGTGGACGGCGGCCGACGGCGACGCGGAGGCGTCGGGGCTGCGCTCGGCCTACCTGGCGGCCAGCGCCACGATCGGGCGGCGGGTCAGGGTGGAGCTGCCCGGCCGGCAGGCGGTGATCGGGCTCGCCACGGGGGTCGACCTGTCCGGGCACCTGCAGGTGGAGTCGGAGGGCGAGCGCTACACGCTGAGCGCCGGAGATGTCGTACATGTAAGGCCAGCGGATTGACCGTGGCCGCCGAGCGGCGATGATGGGACGATTTGGGCCATGACCCTTCCCGACCATCATCTGACGCAGGGTGAGCAGCGCGTCCGATCCTTCCACCCCCACTGGAAGCGGCTCATCGGCCCCTTCTTCGCGCTGATCCTCATCGTCGCGGCAGTCGGCGCGGCGCTGTTCCTGATCCCCGGCGAGTGGGAGTACGCCTTCTACGCCAGGATCGCCGCCGTCGTCATCGGCCTCGTCCTGCTGACGATCTACACGCTCGTGCCCTACCTGCGCTGGGTGAACACCGGCTACGTGCTCACCACGCACCGCTTCACGATCAGCATGGGCGTGCTGAACAAGTCGACCGACGAGATCCCGATCGCCAAGGTCAACACGGTCAGCTCCGACCAGACGTTCCCCGAGCGGCTGCTCGGCTGCGGCACGCTGACCGTCGAGTCGGCGGGCGACCGGGGCGAGATCGTGCTGCGCGACATCCCGAGGATCCAGGACGTCCGTACCGACCTGTTCAGGCTCGTCGAGGACGCCTCCGACGGCGAGATCGACGGCCACTGACCGGTGAGCAGCCCCAGCCGCAGGAGCTCGCCGAGCGCGTCTGGCGCGCGCTCGGGTTCGCGCAGCGGGCCGACGGCGCCGTGACGTTCACCGATGCCGACGTCCAGGCGCTGCGCCGGGTGCGCGGGATGCTCGACAGCGGAGCCATCGACGAGCAGACGGTCATCCGCATGGCCCGGGCGCTCGGTCAGACGACGGCCCGGCCGGCGCAGTGGCAGGCCGGGCGCCCGCGAGTTCGGCGAGAAGGAGCTGGCCGAGCTGGTCGAGGGGTTCGAGGCGCTGGCCTCCGATGTGGTGGCCTCCCACGGTGCCCGGCTGGTCAAGACGCGGTCCAGGCCTATGTCTTGCGGAGACCATCCTCCTGACACAAGATGGCTGCCATGCCGTACGAAGTGCAGGGCGTCATCGCCCGAGCCAAGGGCCAGGAAGTTTCCCTAGAGACGGTCGTGGTGCCGGACCCCGGTCCAGGCGAGGCGGTCGTCAACGTGCAGGCCTGCGGGGTCTGCCACACCGACCTGCACTACCGCGAGGGCGGGATCAGCGACGACTTCCCGTTCCTGCTCGGGCACGAGGCGGCGGGCGTCGTCGAGGCGGTCGGTCCGGGCGTCACCGACGTGGCCCCCGGCGACTTCGTGATACTCAACTGGCGCGCGGTGTGCGGGCAGTGCCGCGCCTGCCTGCGCGGCCGCCCCTGGTACTGCTTCAACACCCACAACGCCACCCAGAGGATGACGCTCAAGGACGGCACGGAGCTCTCCCCGGCGCTGGGCATCGGCGCGTTCCTGGAGAAGACGCTGGTCGCCGCCGGCCAGTGCACCAAGGTCTCCGCCGAGGCGCCCGCGAAGGTGGCGGGGTTGCTGGGCTGCGGCGTCATGGCGGGCCTCGGCGCCGCGATCAACACCGGCGGGGTGACCCGGGGCGACTCCGTCGCCGTCATCGGCTGCGGCGGCGTGGGGGACGCCGCGATCCTCGGCGCCTCGCTGGCCGGCGCCGCCAAGATCATCGCGGTGGACGTGGACGACCGCAAGCTGGCCTGGGCGCGCGACTTCGGCGCCACCCACACCGTCAACTCCCGCGAGAACGACCCGGTGGCGGCGATCCGCGACCTGACCGGCGGGTTCGGCGCGGACGTGGTCATCGAGGCCGTGGGCCGCCCGGAGACGTACGAGCAGGCGTTCTACGCCCGGGACCTGGCCGGCACGGTGGTCCTGGTCGGCGTCCCCACCCCTGAGATGAAGCTCGAGCTGCCCCTCCTCGACGTCTTCGGCCGCGGCGGCTCGCTCAAATCCTCCTGGTACGGCGACTGCCTGCCCTCGCGCGACTTCCCGATGCTCATCGACCTGTTCCTGCAGGACAGGCTGCCGCTGGACAGGTTCGTCTCCGAGACGATCGTGATCGACCAGGTCGAGGAGGCGTTCGCGAAGATGCACCGCGGCGAGGTGCTGCGCTCGGTGGTGAAGTTCTAGATGATCGACAGAGTCATCACCTCGGGCACGTTCTCGCTGGACGGCGGCACCTGGGACGTCGACAACAACGTCTGGCTGATCGGCGACGCCCGCGAGGTCGTCGTCATCGACGCCGCACACGACGCCGGGCGGATCGCCGAGCGGGCGGGCGGGCGCACGGTCAAGGCCGTCGTCTGCACCCATGCGCACAACGACCACATCAACGCCGCCCAGCCGCTCGCCGACCTCACCGGCGCGCCGATCCGGCTCCATTCCGCCGACCAGGTGCTCTGGGAGCAGCAGTACGGCGACGCGGTGCCGTACCACCCGCTGGCCGACGGAGACAAGATCGAGGTGGGCGGGATCGTGCTGGAGGTGCTCCACACGCCGGGCCACTCGCCCGGCGCGGTGTGCCTGTACGCGCCGGACCTCGGTGCCCTGTTCAGCGGCGACACCCTCTTCAAGGGCGGCCCGGGGGCGACCGGCCGGTCGTACAGCTCGTTCGACACGATCATCGAGTCGATCAGGGAACGGCTGCTGACGCTGCCTCCCGAGACCGTGGTGCACACGGGCCACGGCGACTCCACCACGATCGGCGCCGAGGCTCCTCACCTGCAGGAATGGATCGCGAGGGAGCGCCGTCGCCTGGACTGAGGAGCGTCGGGAGCGTAGCGACCAGAGCGACGAGGGAAGGCGACGGCTCCCCAGCGACCGAGCTGCCTCCACGGAGTGGAGGCCATGAACACGGCGGATAGCAGAGTGTGGCCTAACTAACGTAGGCAAGCCTTACCAAAGTGGGTTACCTTAGGTGTGCCTAACCTTTGTTGCTGCTTGTCGAGAGGCCTTACCCCGGATGTACGTCTGCATTTGCCGTGCTGTGACGGAGAACGAGGTGCACGACTGCATCGCTGCCGGGGCCAAGAGCGCGAAGCAGATTCGCGACACTACAGGGGCTGGTGGGGACTGTGCCCGATGTGTACGGAAGATCTGTGCAATGCTGAAAAGGTCTGAAGAACTGACGACCGCATAGCAAGGGGCCCGTTTCATGCAGGGCGACAAGCAGATCATCGAGTTGCTCAACGAACAGCTGACCGCCGAGCTCACCGCGATCAACCAGTACTTCCTCCATGCCAAGATGCAGGAGAACTGGGGATACACCAAGCTGGCCGAGCACACCCGCGCGGAGTCGATCGACGAGATGCGCCACGCCGAGCGCCTCACCGATCGCATCCTCTTCCTCGAAGGCCTGCCCAATTACCAGCGTCTGGGGACCCTGCACATCGGGCAGACCGTCGAGGAGCAGCTCAGGGCGGACCTCGAGGTCGAGCTCTCCGTCGTGGAGCGCCTGCGCCCGGCGATCGCGCTCATGCGCGAGAAGGGCGACATCACCTCGGCCCGGATCTTCGAGGAGATCCTGGAGGACGAGGAAGCGCACATCGACTACCTGGAGACGGAGCTCGGCCTCATCCGGAGCCTGGGCGAGCAGCTGTACCTGGCTCGCTACGCCGAGCCGCCGTCGTCCGACGACTGACCACGG
Organism: Nonomuraea sp. NPDC050786; assembly: GCF_040654115.1. Classification (NCBI taxonomy): domain Bacteria; kingdom Bacillati; phylum Actinomycetota; class Actinomycetes; order Streptosporangiales; family Streptosporangiaceae; genus Nonomuraea; species Nonomuraea sp. NPDC050786. Next base: position 183,002 of record NZ_JBFAHJ010000016.1, on the reverse strand, counting down.
TCATCGGGTGGGCCTGCCGTAGCCCACCCGAAGCCGGTCTAGCGCATGATCCAGACCTGGTCGGTGATGTTCCGGCAGGTCCACTGGATGATCCACTTGCCCGGCTTGCGCTCGCCCTTGCCGACCGCCAGGCACATCCCGGTGGCCTGGTTCCGCAGGTGCTGGTTGTCGTAGATCCACTCCTGCTCGGACCCGCCGTCGGTGCACGGCCACTGGATCGCGTACTTGCCCTTGACCTGCACGCCACGCGCGATCGCCAGGCACATGCCGGTCTTGGCGTTGACGAGCTTGCGCCCCTTGTAGATCCACTGCTGGTCCTTGTTGGTGGAGCACGTCCACTGGATGACCTTCTTGCCGGCCTTCACCTCGCTCTTGCCCACGGCCAGACAGAGCTCGGTGGCGGCGTTCATCAAACGGGATCCGCCGCTCGCCGCGGAGGCGGGAGCGGTGGCCAGGGAGAGCGCCACGGCGGCGGTGGCGGTGACGGCGAACAGTTTCTTGGAGATTGCGAGCACGTCTATGACCTTTCTGCGAACTGTCGATCACTGAGACGCGCGCAATTTCCCTTTTGTTCTGAACGGCTGCGGAGAGTCGGTCATGGCGCGGAACGGGAACGCCATGATCGATGCTTTCCGGCTGGGGCTCCAACAGCGGTAATTTAATCCGGACTAACCGATATTTAGCCGCGTTTGCCCAGGTCAATGGATAGGTCAACGACGAGTCAAACCCGGCGCTGTGCCCGGGAAACGATCCCCTAAGGTCCTACGATCGCTTCATGACCTGCGTACTTCTCGCCGAGGATGACACCTCGATCTCGGAGCCGCTCGCGCGTGCGCTACGCCGCGAGGGCTACCAGGTTGAGGTGAGCCCCGACGGCCCGCAAGCCCTGGAGCGTGCTCTGTCGGGCGGCATCGACCTCATCGTTCTCGATCTTGGCCTGCCCGAAATGGACGGGCTGGAGGTGGCCCGCCGGATCCGGGCCGAGGGCCACGGCACCCCGGTTCTCATACTCACCGCCCGCGTCGACGAGGTCGACACGGTCGTCGGACTCGACGCCGGCGCGGACGACTACGTGACCAAACCGTTCAGGCTGGCCGAGCTGCTCGCCCGGGTCCGCGCGCTGCTGCGCCGCGGCACCTCCGAGACTCCCGTCGTCCAGGGCGTGCGCATCGACGCCGATTCGCGTCGTGCGTGGATGGGAGACAAGGAGCTGCACCTGACGACCAAGGAGTTCGACCTCCTGCGTGTGCTCGTACGTGACGCCGGAAAGGTCGTCACCCGCGAGCAGATCATGCGCGAGGTCTGGGACACGAACTGGTGGGGGTCGACCAAGACACTCGACATGCACATCTCCTGGCTGCGTCGCAAGCTCGGCGACGATGCCGCGAAGCCCCGTTACATCACCACCGTCCGGGGAGTCGGCTTCCGGTTCGAGCGCGAGTAGGAGATGCGCCGCCGACTGCTCTCCTCCACGCTGCTCGTCGCGGTCATCGCGGTCCTGCTGCTGGGGGTCCCCCTGGGCGTCGTCGTCAGCCGCCTCATCGTCGACGAGGCGGCTCAGGAGCTCGGGGCGGAGGCCAAGCGCCTCGTGGGAGAGGTCGAGTATGCCCGTGTTCAGGAGACACCGCTCGACCCTCAGCAACTGGAGCAGAAATATCCGGGCCGGTACATACAGATCTGGGAGCGCGGAACCCCCCTCCGGGTGACCGTGGTCGGCACGGCTCCGCCGTCCGGTCACCTCATGACGGAGGACGCGCAGACCAACACCGGCGTCTACGTACGGATAAGTCGCGACAGAGACAGGGTCGAGCAGGACGTACGGGCTCGCCTCATGCTCATCGTCGCCCTGGCCGGCGCCGCCCTCGCGGTGGCCGTGAGCCTGGCCGTCGTACAGTCCCGGCGATTGACGCTACCCCTGCAGGACCTGGCGAAGATCGCCGAACGGCTGGGATCGGGCGACGCGCGGCCGAGCAAGCACCGATACGGCATCCCCGAGCTGGACCGGGTGGCACAGGTGCTCGACCGTAGCGCCACCCGCATCTCCGACCTGCTCACGCGCGAGCGCGAGTTCGCCACCGACGCCTCCCACCAGCTCCGCACCCCCTTGACCGGTCTCACCATGCGCCTTGAGGAGATCGTGTCCGCCGCGAACGAGCCGGAGGTCGTACGCGAGGAGGGGGAGGCGGCGATCGTGCAGGCGGAGCGGCTCACCGCCGTGATCGACGAGCTGCTGGCCGCGGCCCGGCGCCAGCGCCAGGCCCAGGCCGAGCCGATCGCCGTCGACGAGGTCCTCATCCAGCAGGTCAGGGAGTGGGAGCCGGTGTTCAGGGACGCCGGCCGCGTGCTGCGGCTGGAGGGCGGGCGCGGGCTGAAGGCGATGGCCACCACCGGCGGATTCGGCCAGGTGATCGCCTCCCTGCTGGAGAACTCGCTGCGCCACGGTGGCGGCGCCGTCACCGTCACCTCCACCTGCGGCGACAACTACGTGGTGATCGAGGTGGCCGACGAGGGCCCGGGGATCGCCGACGAGATAGCCCCCAAGATCTTCGAGCGGAACGTCAGCGGCGGCGGAGGCACCGGCCTGGGGCTGACGCTCGCCCGCGCGCTGGCCGCCGCCGACGGCGGCCGGCTGGAGCTGGTACGGCGCCGCCCTGCCACGTTCGCCATCTTCCTGCGCCCGGCGCAGGACGACGGCAGCAGGAACCGGGTGGTCAGCGGTCCTGCTTGACCCCGGCCTCGGGCAGCTCCACCGGGATCGGCTCGGTGGCCTCCAGGAACACCCACTTCTTGTACGACCAGTAACGGAAGAGCGTGCCGAGCCCCACGCCCACGATGTTGGCGATGTTGATGCTGAGCGCGTCGTGCCGGTCCAGGGTGTACGTGGTGAAGCCGATCGTCAGCATGCCGAAGAGCAGCGCGATGCCGTTGAGCAGGAAGAACAGGAAGTATTCGCGCCCCAGCCCGTTCTGCTCGCGGTGCCGGAAGGTCCAGTAGCGGTTGCCGAGGTAGGCGAACGTCGTGGAGATCGTCGTCGCCATGACCTTCGACGTCAGCGGGCCCCATCCCAGCACGACGTTGCAGAGGTTGAGGAGGCCGAAGTCGATCACGAAGGCGATGGCCCCGATGCTGCCGAACTTGGCCAGCTCGTAGAAGAGAGAGGCGAACCGCTCGTAGAGGCGTCCAACGAGATTCACGTCTCCGCTCGGTCCCTTCCCTCGCCGTGCCTGACCCTCTCAGCGTACCGGTCAGGATGTAGGGTCGATATCAGCCTCGCGGACATCCTGCTTACAAATACCGTCTTATGCCCGGCGTTTACGGAAAATGGGCATTACGCTGCGTGGCATCCTCCCGCGCCATCCGGCCCGCGGGCGGGGCAGAGCGCTGGGCGGTCGTGCCTGCGAAGGCGACCCGGAACGGCCGCCCAGCCCGGAGCGTCCGGGAAAGTCGTTCCGTCCCGGTAAGCTCACCTGGCGTGAGTTCCTACAGCCCCATCGGACCGGTCGTCGGCATCATCGGCGCGGGTCAGCTGGCCAGGATGTCGCAGCCACCCGCCATCGCGCTCGGTGTCGAGCTGCGGGTGCTGGCCAACAGCTCTGAGGAGAGCGCCGCACGTGTGATCGTCGACACGCGCATCGGAGACTACCGCGATCTGGACGATCTACGCGAGTTCGCCAAGGGCTGCGACGCGATCACGTTCGATCACGAACACGTCCCCACCGAGCACATCCGGGCCCTGGCCGAGGCCGGCCACGCCGTGCACCCTGGCGCCGACGCACTCGTGCACGCCCAGGACAAGGCGGTCATGCGCGAGCGGCTCAGCGCGATCGGCGTGCCCTGCCCGGCCTGGGCGCGCGTGTCGTCGGCCGAGGAGGCCGAGCGCTTCGCGGGCGAGCACGGCTGGCCGGTGGTGCTGAAGTCGGTGCGCGGCGGCTACGACGGCCGCGGCGTGTGGGTGTGCCGGTCCCCGGAGGACGTCGCGGAGGCGTTCGCGACCGGGGTCGAGCTGCTCGCCGAGGCGTTCGTGCCGTTCGAGCGGGAGCTCGCCGTGCTGGTGGCCCGCTCGCCGCACGGGCAGGGCGTCAGCTACCCGGTCGTGGAGACCGTCCAGCAGGACGGCATCTGCGTGGAGGTCATCGCGCCCGCTCCCCGGCTGGACCCCGAGGAGGCGGCGCAGGCGCAGCGCATCGCCCTGAAGATCGCCCACGAGCTGGGCGTGACCGGGCTGCTCGCGGTGGAGCTGTTCGACACCCCGAACGGGCTCGTGGTCAACGAGCTGGCCATGCGCCCGCACAACAGCGGCCACTGGACGATCGAGGGCTCGACGACCTCGCAGTTCGAGCAGCATCTGAGGGCGGTGCTGGACCTGCCGCTCGGCTCGCCCAAGATGACCGCCCAGGTCGTCGTCATGGCCAACCTGCTCGGGGGCGAGGAGCCCGACCTGTTCAAGCGCTACGAGCACGTGCTGGCCCACGATCCGGGCATCAAGCTGCACTTCTACGGCAAGGAGGTGCGCCCCGGCCGGAAGATCGGCCACGTGACGGCCCTCGGCTCCAACCTCGAAGAGGTCCGCGCCCGCGCCCGCCACGCCGCCGTCTATCTCACCACCGGGGAGTACACATGAGCGTCGGCATCGTCATGGGCAGTGACTCCGACTGGCCGGTCATGAAGGCCGCCGCGGAGGCCGTCGCCGAGTTCGGCGTGCCCTTCGAGGCGGACGTGGTCTCGGCGCACCGCATGCCCACCGAGATGATCGAGTACGGCCGCGGCGCCGCGTCCCGCGGTCTCCAGGTGATCATCGCCGGGGCCGGCGGGGCGGCGCACCTGCCCGGGATGCTGGCCTCCGTCACGCCGCTGCCGGTGATCGGGGTTCCGGTGCCGCTGAAGTACCTCGACGGGATGGACTCCCTGCTGTCGATCGTCCAGATGCCCGCCGGGGTGCCGGTGGCCACGGTGGCGGTGGGCGGGGCTCGCAACGCGGGGCTGCTGGCCGTACGCATCCTCGCCGCGTCGGACGCGAAGCTGCGGGAGCGCATGGAGGAGTTCCAGGGGCGGCTGAAGGAGCAGGCGTACGCCAAGGGCGAGAAGCTCCGCGCGGAGGCCGCCCAGCTGCAGGGCTGATGAAGAGTGGCCGCCCGCAGATTCGCGGGCGGCCACTGCTTTTCCAGCGTTACGGGTTTCCGGGGTTACGGGTTTCCGGGGGTTACGCGTTTTCCAGGGTTACGGGCGGCCCAGGGCGCGGTAGTGCCATCCGGCGGAGCGCCACGTCTCGGCGTTCAGGGCGTTACGTCCGTCCACGATGCGCCGGGTCGCGACCACCGCGCCCAGCTCCTCCGGGTCGAGCTCCACGAACTCCTGCCACTCCGTGAGCAGCAGCACGACGTGTGCCCCGCGGACCGCCTCAAGGGCCGACTCGCCGTAGTTCAGCTCGGGGTGCGCCTTACGGGCGTTCACGAGCGCGATCGGGTCGTACACGGTGACCTGTCCGCCCTGGTGGCCGATGGTCACGGCGACGTCCAGCGCGGGGGAGTCGCGAATGTCGTCCGAGTTGGGCTTGAACGCGGCGCCCAGCACGCCCACGGTGCACCCGTGGAACGAGCCCCCGGCCAGCTCCCTCGCCAGGTCGACCATGCGGGCCCGGCGGCGCATGTTGATGGCGTCCACCTCGCGCAGGAACGTCAGCGCCTGGTCCGCGCCCAGCTCCCCGGCCCGCGCCATGAAGGCCCTGATGTCCTTGGGCAGGCAGCCGCCGCCGAACCCGAGCCCGGCGTTGAGGAAGCGCCCGCCGATCCTGTTGTCGTACGACAGGGCCTCGGAGAGCTGCTTGACGTCGGCGTGAGCGGCCTCGCAGACCTCGGCCATGGCGTTGATGAAGGAGATCTTGGTGGCGAGGAAGGCGTTGGCGGCCGTCTTGACCAGCTCGGAGGTGGCGAGATCGGTCACCACGAAGGGAACGTCGCCCATCGGCTCGTAGACCTCACGCAGCACCTTCTCCGCTCGTTCGGTGCGTACACCGAGCACGAGACGGTCCGGGTGCAAGGTGTCCTCGACCGCGAACCCCTCACGCAGGAACTCGGGGTTCCACGCCAGCTCGGCCTGCGCTCCGGCGGGCGCGAGGCGGGCGAGCTTGTCCGCGAGCCGCTCGGCCGTGCCGACGGGCACGGTGGACTTGCCGACGACCAGGCACTCCCGGTCGAGGAACGGGGCGAGGGACTCGATGGCGCTGTCCACGTAGGTGACGTCCGCGGCGTACTCGCCGCGTTTCTGCGGTGTGCCCACGCAGATGAAGTGCACGTCGCCGAAGGCGGCGACCTCCTCGTAGGAGGTGGTGAAGCGGAGGCGGCCGGACTCGAGGCCGCGGCGGAGCACCGGTTCGAGCCCAGGCTCGTGGATCGGGAGCTCACCTTGGTTCAGTCTGGCGATCTTGTCTTCGTCTATATCAAGCCCAAGGACCTCGAATCCAAGATCAGCCATGCACGCCGCATGGGTGATCCCCAGGTATCCGGTCCCGATCACCGTGAGGCGATATGGCACGAGTGAGCTCCTTTCGGTCGCGCAGGCATGCTACCGGGACTCGCTACCTCCTACGTGCCACCTGCACCTCTTCGCAAACCGTACTAGCTGGTAACAAATGGTCGGACGTCCTAGTATCTAGCGCATGAGCTTCCCTCTTTACGCCCCCGCCGAGGAGCACGACCTGCTCAGGGAGACGATCCGGGCCCTGGCCGACGAGAAGATCGCCCCGCACGCCGCCGAGGCCGACGAGACCGAGGAATTCCCCTGGGACGTCTACAAGGCGCTCGTGTCGTCGGACCTGCACGCCGTACACATTCCCGAGCAGTACGGGGGCGCGGGGGCGGACGCTCTGGCCACCGTCATCGTGATCGAGGAAGTGGCTCGGGCCTGCGCCTCCTCCTCTCTGATCCCCGCCGTGAACAAGCTCGGCACGGTCCCCCTCCTCCTTTCGGCCTCGGAGGACCTGAAGTCCCGCTATCTGCCCGCGGTGGCGAGCGGCGAGGCCATGTTCTCGTACGCGCTGTCGGAACCGGAGGCGGGCTCGGACGCGGCGTCCATGAAGACGAAGGCCGTACGGGACGGCGACCACTACGTGCTCAACGGCACCAAGATGTGGATCACCAACGCCGGGATCTCGGAGTATTACACCGTCATGGCCGTGACGGACCCGTCGGCGGGCGCCAGGGGCATCTCGGCCTTCGTCGTCGAGAAGTCGGACGAGGGCGTCTCCTTCGGTCCGAAGGAGAAGAAGCTCGGCATCAAGGGCTCACCCACCCGCCAGGTGATCCTGGACGATGTCCGGATCCCGGCCGACCGCCTGATCGGCGAGCCCGGCACCGGCTTCAAGACCGCCCTGGCCACCCTGGACCACACCCGCGTCACCATCGCCGCCCAGGCCCTGGGAATCGCCCAGGGCGCCCTGGACTACGCGATCGGCTACGTCAAGGAGCGCAAGCAGTTCGGCCGCCCGGTGGCGGACTTCCAGGGGCTGCAGTTCATGATCGCTGACATGGCCATGAAGCTCGAGGCGGCCAGGCAGCTCACGTACCACGCGGCGGCGAAGTCGGAGCGGGCGATGCACGGGGAGCCGCAGAAGGACCTGACCTTCCTGTCCAGCGCCGCGAAGTGCGCCGCCTCGGACGCGGCCATGGAGATCACCACGGACGCGGTGCAACTGCTGGGCGGTTACGGCTACACGAAGGACTTCCCGGTGGAGCGCATGATGCGCGACGCCAAGATCACCCAGATCTACGAGGGCACCAACCAGATCCAGCGCATGGTGATGGCCCGCCAACTTCTCAAGTAAGGGCCTCCAGGGGTCCCTAGGAATCCACAGGGAAAGGCGCGGTCCTCACGATGGGGCGCTTCGCGCTCGAGGCTCAGGCTGTGACATTGGGGGGCGCGGCCCCCCAACCCCCAGCTAAAAGCCGCTGCGCCCCCTTCGTCATGCCCGCGAGTCTGGAACTCGGCCACGGTCACGTCGCGCTCTTGATGGCACGGCGTACAGACCCTGTCGATGGTGCTGGATTACTGGCGCGAGGACGGAGATGCCAGCGCGTCCCCAACTGCACGTGTCGATTCTCGGCTTGATGATCACTGTTCCGTTCCTGTTCCGTAAGGCACGGAACGACGGCCCTGACGTCCGTAGGATCGGGGATCACGCAGCGGCTCGCCCTCTGAGGCCTTCGGGGCATTCTTCGGGGGCGTTCTTCAGTTCCCGTGAGGGTCAGGCGAGGGCGCTTCAACCTATCCACGTAACACGAATGATCAGCACAAGGCGCAGATGCTCCGCGACGATGAAGTTGAGGAACCCACGGCCGCCGAACAGATCGAGGGTTCGAAGACCCCCCCATGTAGCGAGCCTCTACCGGCGCGGATCGCGTCCTGCCAAGGACTGCAAGTTGGTCGGCAAGCCGCTCGATCTCAAGGATGATGGTCGGCGGGAGCCCAGCAATGACATGCTCGGCGTGGGGGTTGTACTCCTAGGTTCAGGCGTCACTCACCAGCGGCCTCTTGGCGCGCGGCTGTCGTGATCTCAGTGATTTCGGCCAAGGCGGTGGCCAACTTGACTCGGTCGGTGGCCGTGGCGACTTCTGCCTCCAAGGCCTGTAGGCGGGCCGCTCGGGCAGGATGGCGCTGAATCGCTACGAACTCGCCCCATTGCTGCAAGAAGTTCTGCAGGGGTGCGACGGTGCTCTGTCGCCTGGTCGAGATGGTCAACAAACTGGCCGAGGTAGGACGGAGCGATCTGAGCGACTGCCGCCCGGAGAGCAGCAGTGGTCAATGGCGGGCGAGGGACCAGGGCCTCGCCGTCCTGATGCGGGGTGGACATTGTTGACCTCCGAGCTGGAGGCCTCCACGCTACCGATACAGCTGAACCTTTCCACCTTAGAATCGCAGGTCGAAGGCTAGGGGTTCGAGTCCTCTCGGCCGCGCTCCAGGCCAAAGGCCCTCTGGGAGGAGCGATCGAGCAGCGGGGAGTGGCTTCTGCGCACAGAGGCACGGTCGTGGTCCCGTCCGTGCCCTTCCCTGTTCCGTCACTGTTCCGTGAGGACGTCAGAACCAACGAGAGATGACGAGAGCCGTAACCGCTGCGCCAGGCGATCACCCGCTGAGAAATTTCCGCCAAAGACCAGTCAGGCGGCAAGGTGCTCCTTTGTGAGCGTGACGACACGCCTGTAGCGCTGAGTAGCCAAATAGTGCTGATCGGTAATGGGATCCTGGCGGCGAAAGCAACCAGCCTTTCCCGGCGGTGTCAGGAGATCCCATGCAGGTGCGTCACTGGTTGATCGGCAGGTTCGTCGCGGCGTCCGGCGGCATCCTGCTCCCCATGGTTGCGGTCGCCCCCGGGCACGCTCAGGCGTCGCCGCCGCCTTACAGCACACCGGGCGCTTACACCTTCACCGTGCCGAACGGCGTGACGAAGATCGTCGCGACCGTCACCGGCGCGGGAGCGGGAGGCGGCGTCGGCGGGGCGGGAGACCGCGGCAGCTTCTACGGCGGCGGTGGGGGAGGGGGCGGCGGCGCCACCGTGACCTGCACACTCGCCGTCCGCGCGGGTAGCACGCTGGCCATTCGCGTAGGCGCCGGCGGTGCCGGTGGGCGCTTTGAGACGGGCGCTCAGCCTAACGGCCTCTCCGGTGGGTTCTCGATCATCAGCATCGATGGAGCCAACCAGGTCGTTGCCACGGCCGGCCGTGGAGGAGGTACCACGTTGAGCTCTCTCGGCGGAGCCGGGGGCCTCGGCGGCGGCACTGCCAACGCGCTGTGCAACGGCACCGCCGCGCGCATCGTCCCGGGCAGCAATGGCGCCAAGGGAAGCAATGGTGACTGGGGCGCCGCGGGAGGCGCTGGGGGCGCAGCCGGGGCACCGATAGGGAGCGGCTGCATGGCCGACGCCGGGCGGGGTGGGGACGGTGGGCACGGCGACGCGTACTTCCATCCATGGCCCGGCCTCAACGGGGCAAACGGCTGCGTGGTGCTCTCGTTCTGAACAGGCCGTTGGCTGCGCCGATACCCGTACCGAGTGACCTGGTCGAACATCGAGGGTCCGTGGCGGGCCCAAGCACCTCGATCGGTTCGGGCGCGGCCGGGTTGCCGGCAAAGCGCCCGATTCCGTGGGACCCGGCGTTCTGTGTCGTGCCGGTCTACTGGCAGAGGGTGGAGATGCCGCCGCGTCCCCAGCTGCACGTGTCGATCTTCTTGAGGTCGCTGCCTCGATAGAGCCCTGCCGTGTCCCCGTCGTTGTTCCAGACGTACCACTTGCGTCCCCAGTACAGCGTGGTCGTGCCGTCAGTCCCCTGACCTGAGCGCACGGTCACCGACTTGCCCGGCTTGAGGGTGAATCTCGGGAACCTGTACGTGTAGCCGGTCTCGTCCCGCAGGATCCACTTCTCGAGCTGGATGCTCTTCTTGGACGTGTTGCGCAGCACCGCGTACTCGCCGTTGAGCGAGACGTTGCCGCCCCGGTCCGACCCCGGCGAGTCGTAGTACACCTTGACGATCTGAACGACCGGGGTCGCCGCCTGAGCGGACGTAGAGGCCAACGGCAGGACCACGATCGCGGCGCCGGTCGCCGCGAGCAGACGCTTGAGCACTACGGGCTCCATAGGGCTAGGGATGGAACGTGACATCAATGGGACGATTGCTGCCATTCGGGGGTTGGCAATCGCCGGTGTCCGCATCCGGCCACGGCACGCGAACACGCCCATCGTCGAGATAACGCTGAGGAGGCACGGAATGAGTGGCGAGCCCGCTACCGGCATGCTGCACCACGTCGAGCTCTGGGTGCCCGACCTGCCGCGAGCCGTCGAGAGCTGGCGATGGCTGCTGGAGGCGCTCGGCTACACGCTCTTCCAGGATTGGAGCGGTGGCCGCAGCTGGCGGCTCGGGGCCACGTACCTGGTCCTGGAGCAGTCGCCCGCGCTCACTGCCGACCGGCACGAGCGATGCCGCCCCGGGCTGAACCATCTGGCCTTCCACGTGGAGAGCCGCGCCATGGTCGATGCTCTGGTGGCGCAGGCGCCCGCGAACGGCTGGACGCTGATGTTCCCTGACCGGCACCCCTATGCCGGCGGAGATCAGCACTACGCCGCCTATCTGGAGGACAGGGACGGCTTCGAGGTCGAGCTCGTCGCCGTGGACCCATCAGGCAGCGCGTGACAGACGGCACATGCGATCGAGTGTCGCAGGTCACAGAAGTATACTTCTGAGAAGTATACTTCTGTGTATGTGCTTGGAGTGGTCTTGATCCGGAAGCCGGGACACGTCTTCGACCGCGTGCGGGAGTGGCAAGGTCTGGAAGGCTTTGTGGCGCCGCAGCACCGAACGGCCGCGATGCCCGGTGCGACGCTGGGGGTTGTCAGCGGCCGACGCCGGCAGGGGAAGAGCTTTCTGCTGCAGGCACTGGCGGAAGCGACCGATGGGCTGTATTTCGCCGCCATCGAGGCGACGGAGGCCGAATCGCTGAGGCTCTTCACCGAAGCTCTCACGCGATTCACCAGGCAGGTCGTGGAGATTCCTTTCCGCGACTGGAACGACGCCATTCCCTATATGTTTCGCGCCTTCCGCGATCGCCCGGCACCGGTGATCATCGATGAGTTCCCGTTCCTGTTCAGGGCCTCGCCCGCGCTGCCGTCGATCATTCAGCGCGAGCTCGGGCCTGGCGGCAGCGGGCGCGAGAGCGCCGCCCGGCTGATTCTCTGTGGATCGGCCATGTCCGTGATGGGCGGCCTTCTTTCGGGGCAGGCGCCACTGCGCGGACGGGCCGGGCTGGAGCTCATGATCCATCCGTTTCGCTATCGGGACGCGGCGGAGTTCTGGGAGATCACGGATCCTCGGCTCGCCGTACTGGTGCACGCGATCGTCGGTGGAACGCCTGCCTACCGGTACGAGTTCACGCAGGGTGACGTGCCGGAGAGCCTTGACGACTTCGACTCCTGGGTCGTCCGCACTGTGCTCAATCCGCAGATGCCGCTCTTTCGCGAGGCCAGATATCTGCTTGCTGAAGAGTCGGAGATACGGGATCCGGCGCTCTATCACTCAGTGCTGGCGGCGATCGCGAGTGGAAACTCCACCAATGGCGGGATCGCCAACTATGTGGGGCGCAGGTCCGATCAGATCACGCATCCGCTCACGGTGCTGGAGGACTGTGCGCTGGTCAGGCGGGAGCCGGACCTGTTCCGCTCGGGACGCGCCCGCTATCGCATCGTGGAGCCGTTGATCACGTTCTATGAGGCGATCATGCGGCGTCGCTGGCCGGAGCTGGAGATTCATCGGGCCGAACCCGTATGGCAGGCGGTCAGGCAGACGTTTCTCGCCCAGGTGGTGGGGCCGCACTTCGAGTCACTGTGCCGCGACTTCGCGCTGGACGCGGGCGATTCGGTTTTCGGCGAGTTCCCCGCGGAGATCGGAGCAGGTGTCGTGCCCGATCCGGCCAACAGGGGCCAGGTCGAGGTCGACGTGGTGGCGCTGGCCGCACAGGAGCCCGGGAGGCCGCGGCGGATCCTGTCGCTCGGCGAGGTCAAGTGGGGTGAGGTGATGAGCCGCCATCACCTCAAGCGGCTCGCGAGGGCGCGCGAGTTGCTGGGGGAGAAGGGGTATGACACACGCGACACCGTGCTCGCCTGCTATGGGGGAGCGGGATTCAGCGACGAGCTGAGCGCGGCGGCGAGTGATGATCCCCGGGTGGCTCTGGTGGGGCTTGAGCGGTTGTATCGCCCGTAGGAGGCCCGGATGGGCAGTTTGGGCGTGTTTCACTGTCAGTTCACTCATATGTCAGACAGCGGCACTCGATCGGTATAACGTCTGGTTTCGGTCTGATCCTTAACTGAAGACGGGTACCGCAACATGCGCAAAGTCCTGACGCTCGCCGTGGCCGCCACCGCCTCCATCGGGCTGCTGGCCGCCCCTGCCGCCGCTGACAACGACCGCCCCAGGGAGCTGCCGACCGAGATCAACGGGGGCGCCTGGACCGAAGGGCACGTCCAGGGCATCGCCATCGACCAGCGCAAGGGGTACATGTACTTCTCGTTCACGAACGTCCTCGTCAAGACCGACCTCAAGGGCAACCTCATCGGGTCGGTGACGGGCTTCACCGGGCACCTCGGCGATCTCGACTTCAACGCCAAGGACGGCCGCGTGTACGGCTCCCTGGAGTACAAGGAGCAGGAGTCGTTCTACATCGCAATCTTCGACGTCGACCGCATCACCAGCCCGAACATGGACGCCCAGAGCACCGGCGTGGTCAAGACGGTCTACCTCAAGGAGGTCGTCGCCGACTACACCGCCGACATGAACGGCGACGGCAAGTTCGACGGGAACGTCGCCAACACGGCCGACCACCGTTACGGCTGCAGCGGCATCGACGGCGTGTCCTTCGGGCCGCAGTTCGGGCGGAAGCACGGCAAGCAGCTGCTCACCGTCGCGTACGGCATCTACTCGAACGTCGACCGGAAGGACAACGACTACCAGGTCGTCCTTCAGTACGACATCCAGCAGTGGAAGAAGTACGAGAAGCCGCTCACCGAGAGCGACCCGCACAAGAGCGGCCCCGAGCAGACGGACGGCAAGTACTTCGCCTACACCGGCAACACCACCTACGGCGTGCAGAACCTCGAGTGGGACGAGCACACCGGCAACTGGATGATGGCCGTCTACAAGGGGAAGAAGCCGCAGTTCCCCAACTACTCCTTCTTCATGGTCGACGGCGGCGCGCGGCCCACCGAGGGTGACATCGCCGGGCAGCCGCAGCCCGAGCGGGGCCGGCTGCTCACGCTGGCGCCCGGCGGGCTCCAGCACGACGCCACCGGTGTCAGGGGCTGGGAGTTCACCGGCGAGTACGGCCTGATCTCGCTGGGCGGCGGCCGCTACTACGTCTCCAAGGCGGGGACGGTCGTGGACAACGGCGTCAGCAAGCACACCGGCGCCGCGCAGCTCTACCGCTGGACGGGCCAGACGCCGACCCCGTTCGAGAAGGTCGGTTAAGACTGGGGACGCCCCGGGGGCGGCGCAGCCCGTCCCCGGCTCCCGAGCCTGAGCGACCTGCCCGCGACAGGCGGCCACGGCTGTTAGGGTCGTTGCTCATCTCGCGACGCTCGCGACGCTCGCGACGCTCGGAAAGCTCGGGACGCTCCCGAATGTAGTGAGCGTCCCTGACGTAGCGAGCGTCCTGGACGTAGCGAGCGGTGCGAACGAGCGACGACATTGGGAGGGTCATGCGGCGGGCCACGAGGAAGACCGTTTCCTTGCTGATCGGAGTCGCCGCTCCGATCGCGATGATGGCGCCCGCGGCGGACGCGCAGGCCGACGCGCAGGCGCGTCCGGCCTGGGTCGCCTACCACGGTCTGACGGCCGCCCAGAGCGTGGAGCGGGTCCGCCAGCTCAGGGATGAGGGCTTCCGCCCGATTACGGTAAACGTTTCCGACGGTGAACGGTATGCGGCCGTATGGGTGAAGGGTGGCTCTCCGGCCAATTGGGGCCTCTGGCAGGGCATGTCGGTCGAGGCGCTCCGGCAGCGGTTCGACCAGGGGTTGCGGGAAGGGGCGCAGCCGATTTCCGTCTCGGCCACCGGGCCGGCCGACTCGCCGGTGTTCACGGCGATCTTCGAGAAGAGAAGCGGCAGGTTCCTGCTCCGGTCCGACCTGACGCCCGATCAGTTCGGCGCCGCAAACAAGGAGGCCGCCGGCCGCGGGCTCGCGCTGACCTCCGTCGACGTGTACGGCACCCCTGACGACCTGCGGTACGTGGGCGTGTGGACGGCCAACAGGGGCGGCGCCTGGTCCTGCACGTACGGCAGGACCAGGGAGCAGCACGAGGAGACCTTCTACGCCAAGAGGAAACAGGGGTTCCGGCCGGTCAAGGTGGCCGTGGGGCCCGACGGGACGTACACCGCGGTGTGGCGCAAGGGCAGCGACAGGACCTGGGCCCACTACATCGACATGACCTCCGCGAGCTACCAGAAGCGGTTCGACGACCTCAAGGACAAGGGGCTGTTCCCGGTCCAGGTGAACGCGGAGAACGGGCGTTACGCCGGGATCTGGGAGTAACCGACCGAGGGCTACTTGGCCAGCAGGATCTGGACATCCCCTGAGGCGCTGCGGGCCTTGATGGTGTTGGTGCTCTTGGGGTCGCCCTTGAGCTCGGAATGTTCGGTGCCCTCCTGGCTGTGGGCACTGATCGCGTAGGCGGCCCTGGGCACGGTGGCGGTCACCCTGCCGTCCTGGGACTGCAGGTCGAGGGCGGTGGGCGGGTTGGCGAACGTCAGGTCGATCGCGCCGTCCGACGTCCGGCACCTGACGTTCGCGGACTTCAGGCCGTCGCCCGTGATCGGGCCCTCGCTCGTCAGCCGGAGCCTTCCCGTGGTGCCGGTGACCTGGATGCGGTCCCCGCTGGACACGTCGACGTCCTGGGTGAGGCCGTTCAGGATGACGCCGTCCGACGCGTCGATCGACAGCCGTACGCCGGGCGGGACCTTGACGTGATAGCGGGCGCCGCAGTCGCCGAAGACCATGCTGCAGTTGGCGCCGAGGCGGAGGATGCCGTCGCGCAGGGACCAGGTGGCGTTGCCGTCGTCGGCGGCCTTGCCGCGTACCCACCGCTCCACCTCGACCTGGCCGCCGGTGCCCGGGAGGACGCGCACGCCACCCAGGGAGGATCTGATCTGCAGGGAGGTGCCGGTCAGGGTGAACGACTGGGCGGAGTGGACGTCCACTGCATCGAGGCCCCCGCATCCGCTCGCCGCCAGCGCGACGGCGAGGGCCGCCGCGACTCGCCTCATCGGGATGTTCATGGCAACGATCGTGGCCGAGCGTTCCTCGCCCGCCATCGACCTTCCGGCCGACCACCGGCTCCCCGCCATCGACCATTCGGCCATTGGCCGGCAAGCCCACCCGCCATCGACCATTCGGCCATTGGCCGGCAAGCCCACCCGCCATCGACCATCCGGCCATTGGCGGGCGAGCCCACCCGCAGCCCCCGCGACCTCAGAGGCTCAGAGGCTCAGAGGGCCGAGAGCAGCGCGGTGACGTGCTGGATCGGGTCCGAGCCGAGCGGCCGGACCGCCACCGTGCCGGCCCCGGCCGCCCACAGCGCCTTGACCTGCGCGGCCGCCGCCTCAGGAGAGCCCACGGCCATCACCACCTCCTCGGGCGCGACCCCGAGGAAGCCCGCCTGTCCCTCCACCATCGGACGCGTGACCTCCGCGAAGTCGGCCCCGGTGTGCAGGAACGTGAAGACCACCAGCTCGTGGTCGGCGTCGCCCCCGATCTGCTCCAGGATCCCGGGCAGCTGGGCGGGGCCGACGCCCTCCGGCAGGATCGTGCCCTGGGCGACCCGGCCCGACAGCGCCAGCGAGCGCGGCCCCTTCACCCCGGCCAGCACGGGCGGCGGCACGGCCGGCGGGTGCACCAGGGAGACCCCGTCCAGGTGGACGGACTTGCCGTGCAGGGTGACCGTCTCGCCGCGCAGCAGCGCGCGTACGGCCGTGATGGTCTCCTCCAGGAGCGCCAGCGGCGACCGAGGGGCGGCGCCCACCTGGCGCATCCAGTCGCCCACGCCGTGCCCGACGCCGGCGGCCAGCCGGCCGGGATGCACCCTGGCCAGGTTGGCCAGCTCCATCGCCAGCAGCATCGGGTTGCGCAGCGGAGCGGGCGTGATGCCGATGCCGACGCGCAGCCGGGAGGTGACGGCGAGCGCGGTGGCGGCGGCCGAGATGCCGCCGGTCCATCCGAGGTCCTCCACGACCCAGAGGTCGTCTATGGACGTCTCGTCGAGTGCCCTGGCGAACGGGATCAGCTGCTCGGGCGGCAGGTCCCGGTCGAACATGACGCCAAGTCTCACGATGCCCTCCAGTAATAGCGGAACAACCGGCCGACCTCCGAGTATCCAGCACGCAGGAAGGCGTTGGCAGTGGGGACGTTGGCGAGGTCCGTGGCGGCGACGATGCGCTGCAGGCCGGCCTCGGCGAGCGTGCGCGTGCCCCTGGCCAGGAGGTCGTTGACGTAGCCGTGGCCGCGGTGCTCGGGCACGACGCCGATGTAGGCGATCGAGTGGTCGTCGGGGGCCACCAGGCCGACGGGGGAGTCGCCCAGGTAACCGATGACGAACCAGTCGGGCTTGGCCCGCCGGTTGACGAGGTCGTCGTACATCCATCGGGCTTCGTGCTCGGCGCCCGCCGTGGCCACCTCGATCCGCGTGTCGTAGTCGAGCGAGCCCTCCGAGATGCGGACGAGGATGTCGATCACCTCGGCCGGGTCCATGCGGCGCGCCGGGTGGTACGTCAGGCGGCCGGGGTCGGGCGGCACGTCGCTGCCCGCCACCCATTCGAGCACGAGCCGCTCGACCTCCATGGCGAACCCGGCCAGGGTCAGGGCCTCGTGCTCGACGGCGCGATCGACGACAGGGTTCAGGCCCGGCTTGAGGGAGATGTCGTAAATTATCTTGCTCAGGCCCATCGTGCGCAGGCTGCTGCGCAGCAGCTCGGCCGCGGCGGCGGGGTCGGGGCCCGGGTCGAACTGCCAGATGATCACCGGCTCCGCACCGGCGACGGCCGCCCAGAACGCCAGGCGGGCCTGCCCTTCCACGAAGCACCACTCAGGCCGGGTCCTGCCCTCGTCGAAGGCGGCCGCGAGCTGAGAGCGCCCCGGCTCGGGGAACTCGTCGAACAATGTGAAACCCTCCGCGCATGAGAGGGCGCTCTCACGACGTCATGCGGTCGTGCGAGGTGTGCCCCGTGCTGACATGACCATTTTCTCGCACGTTCTCGTACAGAGAACGTGCGAGGGGATCAGCCGGTCCGCCCGGCGGAGGTCAGGCGGCGCTGCTGAAGGCCGAGCAGGCCTCTCCGAGGGATTCGCGCGTCTCGAAGTGCCGATCGAGATTGGTGATCGTCAGCAGGTGGCGGATCATGCCCGGGCCGAGCACGAGGATCAGCCGGCCCTTCACGCGCTGGACGTGGTTGAGCGTGGCCACCAGCACGCCGAGCCCCACGGAGTCGCAGAACGGCACCTCGGTCAGATCGACGACGAGGTTGAGTGGATCGGCGGCCTCGATGGCCTCGTCGAGCTCCACTCGCAATCGGGGGGCTCCGGCAACGTCGAGATCTCCGACGACGCGCAGCACCATGCAGGGGTCTTCCCGCCACGATCTGACCACCATGGGCCCACCCCTGCCCGATATGCCGCTCGTTATTGTTATTTCTTACATATATTTTCCATTGCCGTCTTAGTGGTAGTTGTAACGCTCGGCGTGGCGGTCGGCATGGAAGTGGACTTCGGCTTCGCGATTTTCGGCTGGTCGCTGCCGAGAATCACCTCGATGCCCTCGAGGTTCGCCTTGCGAAGCTCCGCGCCGGGGATGGCGGCGGCCACGACCTTCGCCGAGTCCTCGCGGTCCGCGCCGTACCGGATGACCGTCTTCTTGTAGTCCTTCTTGGTCGTGTTGCCGGGCTCGCCGGGGACCTTGAAGCCGTACGCGACCAGCGCCGCCTTGCTGCGGGCGCCGAGCCCCGTGATGAGCGTGCCGTTCTTGACCTTGAGCGTGATGCGCTCCGGCGGGATGGCGGAGCTCGTCGGCTTGGGGGAGGGCGACGGGGTGGCGGGCTTGGCCAGGTCCTGGTCGGCGTTGATCCTGGCGAACATGTCGCGGGCGGCCTGCTTGTCCCACAGCACCGCGGACTCGCCCGTGGGCGCCTTGAAGTCGACGTTGGCCAGCGGCACGTCGGCGAACTTCACGTCCTGGAGCGAGACATCCCTGAGCTGGGTCGCCAGGCCGAGCAGCCCGTCGTCGGGATCGACCTTGACCGTGCTCAGCGTGGAGTTGACGAACGCGGCCAGCTTGCTCGGGTTGGCCAGCGTGTCGGCGCTGAGCGCCCGGTTGAGCAGGGCCGAGATGACCTGCTGCTGCCGGTCGATGCGGTCGAGGTCGGAGCGGGCCGTGGCGCGGGTGCGCGCGTAGCCGAGTGCCTGCACGCCCTGGAGCTGGTGGGTGCCCGCGGGCAGGTTGAGCCCGGCCTTGGGGTCGTTGATCGGCACGGGCGTGCAGACGGTGACGCCGCCGAGGGAGTCGACGACGTCGATGAAGCCGAGGATGTTCACCTCGATGTAGCGGTTGATCTGCAGCCCGGTGACGGCCTCCACGGCCTGCTTGGCAAGCTTGGGCCCGCCGAACTGGTACGCCGAATTGATCTTGTGGTCGCCCTTGCCGGGGATCGTCGTCCAGGTGTCGCGCGGCAGGCTCACCACGGTGACGCGCTTGTGGTCCTCCGACAGGTGGATGACCATCATGGTGTCGGTGCGCTGGCCGGCCTCGCGGCCCAGCTTGAGCTGGTTCTGCTGCTGGCGGGTGAGGTCGTCGCGCTTGTCGATGCCGACCAGCAGGATGTTCTCGGCGCCGTGGGCCGACGGCGGCGCCGACACGCCCGCGTCGACGGTGCCGATCTGCCGCGGGGTCGCCCACACCACGCCGGTGGTGACCAGGATCCCGGTGGACAGGAAGCCCGCGACGAGCACGTTGCGCCGGCGGGCCTTGGCACTCCTGAGCGGCCTGCGGGGGCGGGTGGGCGGGAGCTTGACGCCGCCGTAGGCGTCCCCGCCCACGAGCACGCCGGCGTCCTCCTCGCCCGTTACCTGCCCTCCCCCTTCGCGCATGCCTCCCCCTCCTGTCACGCCGGAGGATCGGGCTTTCGATTGCCCTCCTCCCCTGGTCGTACAGTAGCGTGAGCCCCGCCATGAAGCAGTTCCCCGACTCGCCGCAGGCCCCCGCGGAGACGCGTGCCTGGCCCCCCATTTCCGTCATCATGCCGGTCCTCAACGAGGAGCGGCACCTTCGCGAGGCCGTCGACCAGGTCCTCGCCCAGAGCTACCCAGGTGAGATCGAAGTCGTGCTCGCCGTGGGTCCGTCCCAAGACCGCACCCAGGAGGTCGCCGACGCCATCGCGGCAGCCGATCCCCGGGTGACCGTGGTCCCCAACCCGACCGGCCGCACCCCCAACGCGCTCAATGCCGCCATCGCCGCCTCGCGCAACGGCATCGTCGCCAGGGTCGACGGCCATGCCATGCTGCCACCCGACTACCTGCGCGTCGCGGTCGAGACGCTGGAGGAGACGGGCGCCGACAACGTCGGCGGCATCATGGCGGCCGAGGGCGTCACGCCGTTCGAGCAGGCCGTCGCCTGCGCCATGACCTCCAAGATCGGCGTGGGCGCCGCCGCCTTCCACGTGGGCGGCACGCCCGGCCCCGCCGACACCGTCTACCTCGGCGTCTTCCGCCGCTCGGCGCTCGACCGGGTGGGCGGCTACGACGAGCACTTCCAGCGCGCCCAGGACTGGGAGATGAACCACCGCATCCGCCAGAGCGGCGGCCTGGTCTGGTTCCAGCCGCGCATGCGGGTCTCCTACCGGCCCCGGCCCAACGCCAAGGCGCTGGCCAAGCAGTACTTTCACTACGGCCGGTGGCGGCGGGTGGTCTCGCGTACCCATGAGGGCACGATCAACCTGCGCTACCTCGCGCCGCCCGCCGCGGTGCTGGCCATGCTGCTGGGGTTGGTCGTCTCGCCGTTCTTCCCCTGGTCGCTGATCGTCCCGGGGGGCTACGCGGTCGCCATAGCGGCGGGCTCGGTGCTGACCGGCTCCGGGCTGCCCGCGGCGGCGCTGCTGCGGCTGCCCGTCGTGTACGCGACCATGCACTGCTCCTGGGGCTGGGGCTTCCTCACGAGCCCGAAGAAGCTGGCCAGGCCGCCCGGCTCATAACCGGGCTCATAACCGGGCTCATAACCGGGCTCATGACTCCGCGAAGACCCGCTCGATCGCCGCGTCGAAGCGGGTCAGCGCGTCCGGGGTCTCCGGTCCCAGCAGATAGGTCCGCAGCTTGATCCTGGCGCGGGCGAGCGTGTCCTCCCCGTCGAGGAGGTCCGCGAGCCCGGCCAGGTCCGTCCCGAGCAGCACGCCCGCCTCGGTGCTCGGGTAGCGCTCGTGGAAGGACTGCTCGGGCAGGCCCGCCACGTTCGTCACCGCGTACGGCTTCTCGCTGGCCAGGAAGTCGGCCACGACGCTGGAGATGTCGCTGATCAGCAGGTCGCACTGGTTGAAGCAGTCGTACAGGTGCGGCTCCGGCCCGGTGACGATCAGATGCTCGATCCGCGGCGTCTCCCCGGACGCCCGCGAGGGGTGCCTGGCCTTCGACTTGGCCAGCTCGGCCGCCTCCATCATGGCCACGATCTTCTTGTGCGCGCGGGTCGCGCGCTTGTCGCGGTGGCCGGTCAGCGGGTGCGGCTTGTAGATCACGCGCAGCCGCGGCCGGTGGTCGAGCAGCGCCCGCACGATGCGCGGGCCCATGGTGATCAGCGAGGTGTGGAAGAGGTCGTCGTTCCAGCCCTCCCAGGTGGGGGCGTACAGGACGGTGCGGTACGGCAGCCCCGGCCCCCGCGTCGAGATGCCTTCGAGCTGCGGCCGGCCGACCTCGTGGATGTTCTCGTCCCTGACGCCCACCTTGGCCCGGCGGTAGCGGTCGCGGCCCGCGGGCCCGGCCACCCACACCTCGTCGTACACCCGCGAGAACGGGTTGAACGAGGCCTCCTTGTCGCTGTCTCCGTGGTTGAGGAACGCGCTGCGCAGGTGCGGGATGCGCAGCATGTGGACGTTCCTGCCGACGTTGGCGACGTACAGGCAGAGCTTGGCGCTGGACAGGGCGCGGAAGCTCATCAGGTCGGCCGCCGACGGGATGCAGACCATCGGCAGCGTGGTCGAGTCGAGGTGGGCGGCCATGCCGCGTTCGCGCAGCACGACGATGGCGCGCCGGCCGATGCGTTCGAGCGTGGGCAGCCACATCCTGGCCTGGTAGGCGGCCGCGGTGGCGCCGGAGAAGTACAGGATGACCTCGGGGCGGTACCTCTCGACCTGCTCGCCGACGACCGCCAGGACCCTGGCCCTGTCGGTGAGGGGGGTGGCGCGGCGCACGTACGGGATGAGCGCGAGCGCCCCCGCGGCGCCCAGCGCGAGCGCCAGGACGGCGCCGATCGCGGCGGGTTCGGCGCCTGCGGTTGCGCCGAGCACGGGGAGGGCGTCCAGGTAGAGGAAGCGCACGCTGCGGCTGTCACGCAGGTACGGGGGCGGCATCTTCGGGATGCGCAGCGCCGAGACGTCGAGGTTGCGGGTGGTCACCGGCATCCTGCTGAGCATCCCCTTGAGCCGCAGGGCCAGCCCGGTGTGCCCGGCGCGCACCACGTGGATCGCGAACATCCCGGCCGCCAGCGCCATGAACCACGGCGAGTCCACTCCCGCGCTCCGCGCCACCAGCAGCAGCGCCATCGTCTCCCTGACCGCGAAGCGCAGCGTGGCCCCCAGATGAACCCTGCTGAGCAGCTCGGGCAGCGGCCTGGCCGCGCGCGCGGTCACGTACTCCATGACGTAGGAGAGCGCGGCGACCGCCCCGAACACCGCCGGCGCCGGCCAGAGGGCCGCCACCAGCAGCACGAGGTAGCCGCCGAGCAGGGCCGCGATCGCGATGAGTCTCCTCATGTGATCGCACGGTAGCAATCGGCAGGTCAAGCGCCGCCCACGCGAACCTCTGCGACGTATCAGGGCAAGTCGGAGATCGACGGAGTTGCGGCGAGCCGGAAGAGCAGCTCGGCGATCCGCAGGTCGGCGGGGTGGGTGACCTTGATGTTCTGCTCGCTGCCCGGCACGAGGTGGATCGGCACGTCGGGCAGGTAGCGCAGCACCACGCCGCAGTCGTCGGTGGCCGGCCGGGAGGCGAAGCCGGGGTCGGCGAGCGCCCGCTCGTACGCCTCGCGGATCACCGAGAGGCGGAAGCACTGCGGCGTCTGGCTGCGCCGCAGCACCGACCGGTCCAGCACCTCGCCGATCACCTCGCCGTCGGGCGCAGGGACGGCCACCAGGACCGTGTCGGAGCTCGGGATCGCCACGTTGACGGCCCGATGCGTCTCCAGCGCCTTGACGCACTCGGTGATGATCCGGGGCTCCAGAAGGGGGCGTACGGCGTCGTGCAGCAGCACGTTGCACTCCTCGGCGCCCAGCGCCTGGAGCGCCAGCCACGTGCTCTCGGTACGGCTCGCGCCTCCGTCCACGACCTTGCCGACCTTGTCGTATCCGCCCTCGGCCACGATCTCGCGTACCCGGTCGGCGTAGCCCGGCGTCATCAGCACCACGATCTCGTCGATCTCCGGCGCCTCCTGGAACACCGCCAGCGAGTGCTCGATGATCGTCTTTCCCGCGACCTCGATGAGCTGCTTGGGCCTGCCCAGCCCGATCCGCTGCCCCACGCCGCCCGCGAGAAGCACCCCGACCGACCGCAACCGTGAATCCATATCGGCAGCGTAAGCCAGGTCGGCCGGACAAAGCCCACCGAGCGCCGCCCGGTTTGCTATCGTGATCTTGGATATGTGCGGACGCGCCGAGGAGGTCGCATGACGACGGAAAACGCCCCGAACATCCCGTTAGGTGTGCCGACAGCCGCCCGCATGTACGACGAAGCGCTGGGCGGCAAGGACCACTTCGAGGTGGACCGGGCGGCCAACGCGAAGCTGTACCAGGTCATCGGCGAGAACCGGGTGCGCTCCACCGCGCTGGAGAACCGCCGCTTCCTCGGGCGCGCGGTGCGGTACCTGTCGCAGGAGTGCGGCATCCGCCAGTTCCTCGATGTCGGCTCGGGGCTGCCGAGCGCCCGCAACACCCACCAGATCGCCAAGGAGGCCGACCCAGGCTCGCGGGTCGTCTACGTCGACATCGATCCGATCGTCGCCGTACACGGCAGGGCGCTGCTGGCCGACAACTCCACCAGGATCGTCACCGCGGACATGCGAGAGCCCGAGACCATCCTGGACAACCCCCAGATCAACGGGTTCCTCGACTTCGGCGAGCCGATCGCCGTGCTGTTCGTCGCGGTGTTCCACTTCGTCACCCCGGCCGAGGACCCCTCCCGGATCGTGGCGGCCTTCCGCGAGCGGCAGGCGCCGGGTTCGTACGTGGCGATCTCCCACCTGACCACCGACGGGATGTCGGAGAAGGAGCAGCAGGGGTGGTACGCCGGGTTCGCCGGCGCGACGGTGCCCCTCGTGCTCAGGGAGGAGAAGGAGATCCTCCGCCTCTTCGACGGCTACGAGCTCGTCGAACCCGGTCTGGTGCGCCCGTGCGACTGGCACCCGGAGGATGACGGGTCCCCCCGCACCACCTCCCTGTTCGGCGGCGTCGGCCGGCTCGCGCGCACCTCCTGAAGGCAGGGGGCGCGCGGGCGCGCATTTTTTACCGGCAGGCGCGACGGTCTCGTTCCGTGATATCGGCTTGACCTGTCGCTACGCTGTGGCTACGCACCCCCAAGCCACGCGGCTCCCGTGCGACCGGGAGGAGACCTGCGCTTTGCCCGACTCATTGACCCGCGAGAGCGCGGCCACGTCCGTCGTCCTGCTCGCCACGACCCCGGCATGCAAGCTCTCCTGTGCCGACGGCACGCTGCTCGACCGCGTCACGGACCAGCTCGCCACGCTGCCCGTCCGCGAGATCCAGGTGGTGACCCCCGGCGGCGGCCTCGCCGCCGACCTCCGCGGCATCGCCAAGATCGCCCGCATCTCGGCCGGCACCGTCGCCGTGCTCCCCGCCGACCTGGTGGCGCACACCGAGGCGCTGGCGCTCCTGCTCGACCACCCCGCCCGCGACAGCGCGGCCCTGGTCTCCTACGACGCGGCCGCGGCGCCCATGCGGCCCCCCGTACGCGTGGAAGGCGGCGAGATCGTCGCCGCGGGCAGCTCCTTCCACGTCGTCCCCGAGGCGAACGCGACGTTCAGAGGCGTGCTGCAGGCGGGCCAGGCCGACCTGGCCTCGCTGGCCGACATCGCGGAGGAGCTGGCCGAGCTGGCCGACACGGGCAAGCTGGGCCCGGTCACCCCCGTCGAGGCGGTCGATCTGCTGCTGGTCGGGCTGGTCAGGTCGGGCGTGGCGGTGCGGGCAGCCGGGCTGGGGCCGCTGCACGCCGACCGGGTGACCGGCCAGAACGCCGCAGACGCCGCCGTCACCAGGCTGGCCGAGGTGGACGAGGCCAGGGTCAGGCTCGACCTGTCGATCAAGGAGAACGACGGCTTCTTCGCCACCTTCCTCGTCTCCACCTGGACGCGCCACCTGATCAGACCGGCGGTGCTGCTCAAGGTGGCCCCCAACACCGTCACCGGCGCCTCGATCGGCCTGGCCGGGCTGGCCGCCGTGTGGTTCTCGGCGGGCACGCAGGGCGGCCGGCTGGTGGGGGCGCTGCTGTTCTACCTGTCGTTCGCGCTCGACTGCCTCGACGGGCAGCTCGCCCGCTACACGCGGACGTTCTCGCCGTTCGGCGCGTGGGCCGACGGCATGGCCGACAGGGCGAAGGAGTACGTGGTCTACGTCGGCCTGGCCATCGGCTTCGGCGGCGACGGGATCTGGCACCTCGCCGTGGCCGCCATGATCCTCCAGGTGGTCCGGCACACCGTCGACGTCACGTACGCGGGGGCCGTCGCCGACGCGGGCCGCGTGGGGGCGCTGTGGGGCCGTCCCGCGCGCTCCCTGCTGGAGTCGGCCGACGGCGGCCGCGCCAAGGGCGTGCTCGGGCTCGCCCAGCGGATGGAGCGCGACTCGGCCGTCCGCTGGCTCAAGAAGATGATCGCGCTGCCGATCGGCGAGCGCACGGCGCTGATCGCGGTCACCGCCGCGATCTGGAACGCCCGGGTCACGTTCCTGTCGCTGCTCTGCTGGGGCGGCGTGGCGGCCCTTTACCAGCTCGGCGGGCGGATCGCGAGGTCGGCACGGTGACCTCGACCCACATGAACCCCGTCCCCAGCAGCACGGTCGTGGCCTACCGCGACGACGGACCGCTCTCGCGCGCCATGGGCCTGCTCGTGGCCGGACAGCTCCCGCCGCTGCCGCCGGTGATCGCGGGCACGTTCGTCACCGCGGTGCTGCTGATGCTGGGCGTGGCCGGCACGGACGGGCTCGCGGTGTTCGCGCCGGCGGTGACGCTGCTGCTGGCCGGGCCGGGGAGCACGCACGCGCACGACGGCAGGTTCGACTGGCTCGTGCCGCCGATCCTGCGGGTCATCGAGTACACCTTCGTCGCGGCGTGCGGGTTCGCGCACGGGATGCACCCCGTGCTGATCTTCATGCTGCTCGGCGCACTGGCGTTCCACCATTATGATCTTGTCTACCGGCTGCGGCAGCGCGTCTACCCGCCGCCGTGGCTGGCCACGTTCGGCCTCGGCTGGGACGGACGGATGATGGCGGTCTCGCTGATCGCCCTGTCCGGCTGGCTGGCCACCGGCTACGTGCTGCTCGCGCTCTACCTGTGGGGGCTTTTCGGCTGGGAGAGCCTGACATGCTGGCTGGCCGCGCCCCGGCCCGGGGTGGAGGCGGCCGATGCGGGAACGCAAGACTAACCCCGGATTACCCGCAGAGGGTCTAAAGACGAATACTCTTTGGACCCACGAAGAGTCATGCTCGACCTAGGAGTGCACGTTGCTGGGAATGGTTCTGGCCGCTGGAGCCGGACGACGCCTGCGGCCGTACACCGACACGCTGCCCAAGGCGCTCGTGCCGGTCGACGGCGAAACCACGATCATGGACATCTCGCTGCGCAACCTCGCCGAGGTGGACCTGCGGGAGGTCGTGGTCGTCGTCGGTTACGCGGCGCAGGCCGTCCACGAGCGCAAGGAGGCCCTGGAGCGGCGGCACGGCGTCAAGCTCACCCTCGTCCACAACGACAAGGCCGAGGAGTGGAACAACGCCTACTCCCTGTGGTGCGCCCGCGACTACTTCTCCCAGGGCGCGCTGCTGGTCAACGGTGACACCGTGCACCCGGTCTCGGTCGAGAAGACGCTGCTGTCCGCTCCTGAGACGAGCGACATCCTGCTGGCCGTCGACAACGTGAAGAAGCTCGCCGACGAGGAGATGAAGGTCACGCTCTCGCCGGAGGGCGCGCTGCGGCGCATCACCAAGCTGATGGACCCGTCCGAGGCGTACGGCGAGTACATCGGCGCCACCCTCATCAGGCCCGGCGCCGCCGAGCGGCTGGCCGACGCGCTGCAGGCCACCTTCGAGCGCGACCCCCAGCTCTACTACGAGGACGGCTACCAGGAGATGGTCGAGCGCGGCGAAGTGATCCACACCGCGCCCATCGGCGAGGTCGACTGGGTCGAGGTGGACAACCACGACGACCTGGCGAAGGCTCGCACCATAGCCGTTCGCTACTGAGGGGGCGCGCATGCCGCTTCTAGCGAGGATGCTGCCGGCGCCGCTGACCATGCAGGTCAGGCGGGGCGCCGTGGCCGAGCTCGGCGCCCTGCTGGCCGACAGCCGCGTGGCGACCTCGGGCCGGGTCGCCGTGGCCGTCGGCCCCGGGCAGGGCGACCACATCGAGAGCCTGATCGCGCCCACCCTGGGCGAGGCCGAGGTGTTCAGGGTGGCCGACGGCACGGTCGACGCGGCCGTCACACTCGGCGCCGACCTGCGCAAGGCCGCCTACGAGGTCGTGGTGGGCGTCGGCGGCGGCAAGACCATCGACGTCACCAAGTACGCCGCCTCGCTCGCCGGCATCCCGATGGTCGCGGTGGCCACCAACCTCTCCCACGACGGCATCTGCTCGCCCACGGCCTCCTTGGTGTACGAGGGCGGCAAGGGGTCGTTCGGCGTGCCGATGCCGCTGGCCATCCTGGTCGACCTCGACTTCGTCCACAACGCGCCGGAGTCGCTGGTCAGGGCGGGCGTGGGCGACGTGGTGAGCAACCTGTCGGCCATTGAGGACTGGCAGCTCGGCAACACCGAGCGCGGCGAGCCCATCGACGGGCTGGCCTGCTCGATGGCCCGCACGGCCGCCGAGGCGCTCATCGGGCGTACGGACTCCATCGAGTCCGACGCGTTCCTGACCGTGCTGGCCGAATCGCTGATCCTGTCCGGCATGTCGATGGTGGTCGCGGGCTCGTCCCGGCCCGCCAGCGGCGGAGACCATGAGATCATGCATGCCGTGGATCAGCTCTTCCCCGGCACCTCCAACCACGGCGAGCTCGCCGGCATCGGCGCCGCCTTCTGCTATTTCCTGCGGGAGGATGAGGCCCGGGTCGCGCAGGTCGTCGACTGCCTGCGCAGGCACGAGCTGCCCGTCGTGCCCGCCGACATCGGGCTGACGGTCCAGCAGTTCGCCGAGGCCGTCGCCCTGGCCCCGAGCACCCGTCCCGGCCGCTACACGATCCTGGAGCACCTGCGCATGCAGGACTCCGAGATCCACGATCGGGTGGGGGACTATGTCCGGGCCTTCGGTAGCTGAGCTGCGGCGGGTCGCCCAGCCCGCCGGCCACCTCGAGCGCCGCAACGGCGAGCACTGGGCAGGCGTGCTCTACATGCGCCGGCTGTCCATCTACGTCACCTGGCTGATGACCAAGACGTCCGTCACCCCCAACCAGCTCACCTGGGTGATGACGGTGGCCGGGATCGCCGGCGGCGTCGTGCTCGCCCTGCCGGGGCTCTGGGCCGCCGTGGCCGCCGCCCTGCTGATCCAGATCTACCTGCTGCTCGACTGCTCCGACGGCGAGCTGGCCCGCTGGACGGGGCGGACCTCGCTCGTCGGCGTCTACCTCGACCGCGTCGGCGCCTACTTCGCCGAGGCGGCGGTGCTCGTCGGCCTGGGCTGGCGGGCGTCGGCCGTGCTGCCCGACTGGTACACCGTGCTGGGCCTGGCCGGCGCGCTCGGCGCGATCCTCATCAAGGCCGAGACCGACCTGGTGGAGGTGGCGCGGGCCAAGGGCGGTCTGCAGGCCGCCACCGAGGCGTCCGTGGGGCAGTTCCGCTCCGGGCTGCTGGGGCTGGGCAGGCGGGTGCTGTCCGCGACGAAGTTCCACCGGATCGTGCAGCCGATCGAGCTGTCCCTGCTCGCGCTGGCGGCCGCGGTGATCGACCCGTTCACCGACGGCCTGACGGCGACGCGGGTGCTGGTCGTCGCCTGTTTCGTCGCGGCCTGCCTACAGGTCGTCCTGCATTTGGTAAGCATTCTCGCGTCCAAGCGGCTGGCGTGATCTCATGTCGGAACCGGAGGAGGTCCCCGTCCGTCGTATTGATCGGACGTCCGCCGTTCGGTGGGGGTTCACTGTCGGTTCCGATACGCTTAGCCCCAGCCTTTCCATTACATGCAGACCAGCAGACTCGGTGATCATGAAAGAATGCTCCGCTCGTGTTCTCAACGCGTCAGGACAGTGATTCGTTGAAGATCTCGTGCGTCATCCTCACCATGGGCAACCGGGTCGCGGAGCTGAACCGGGCAGTCGAGTCGGCGCTCAACCAGATCGACGGTGACGTCGAGGTGGTGATCGTGGGCAACGGCGCTGACGTGCCCGAGCTGTCGGCGACGCCACCCGAGGGGTCGGCCGCGGTCGTGAAGTCGATCCGGCTCGACCAGAACACCGGCATTCCCGCGGGCCGCAACCGGGGCGTGGAGGAGTGCTCGGGAGACGTCGTGCTCTTCCTCGACGACGACGGCTGGTATGCCAACCAGAAGGTCGTCGCGCACGTGCGCGACCGCTTCGCCACCGAGCCGGACCTCGCGGTGATCTCCTTCCGCGTGATGGACCCCGACGGCGGCATCGGCCAGCGGCGCCACGTCCCGCGCCTGCGGGCCGGCGACCCGCAGCGCTCCTCTGCGGTCACGACGTTCCTCGGCGGCGCCTCGGCCATCAGGCGGTCGGCGTTCCTCCAGGTGGGCGGCCTGCCCGAGCGGTTCTTCTACGCCCATGAGGAGACCGACCTGGCCTGGCGGCTGCTGGGCGAGGGCTACCGCATCGAGTACGACGCCGAGACGGTGATGTACCACCCGCAGGTCCCGCCGACGCGGCACGCCGAGTTCTACCGGCTCAACGCGCGCAACCGGGTCTGGCTGGCGCGGCGCAACCTGCCGTGGCCGCTGGCGTTCCTCTACCTGACCAACTGGGTCGTGCTCACCGTCGTGCGGGAGCGCGCCTCGGGCGAGCCGCTCAAGGCGTGGTTCGCCGGGTTCTTCGAGGGGCTCCGGACCCCGGCGGGGGAGCGGCGGCCCATGGCCTGGCGCACCGCCTGGCGCATGGTCAAGCTCGGCCGCCCGCCGATCGTCTGACGTCGCCGGTCCGGCTCAGACCTCGACGGCTTCCCCGAAGGACATCGCGGCCCGGGTGATCGTGCTGGTGAACATCGCCCGCTTGGGCAGCCCCAGCTCGCTCAGCTCCTTGGCGATGGGGTGGTTGCCCAGGCGGATCAGCGCGCCGCCGGGGCGCACCTTGGCGCCCCGGGCACGTACGGACCAGGG
The DNA here is from genome assembly GCF_040654115.1 of Nonomuraea sp. NPDC050786. NCBI lineage: Bacteria > Bacillati > Actinomycetota > Actinomycetes > Streptosporangiales > Streptosporangiaceae > Nonomuraea > Nonomuraea sp. NPDC050786. The sequence goes on along the minus strand of NZ_JBFAHJ010000016.1, from coordinate 152,697 downwards.
GACGCGCCGCGTGATCCCGTCACGGTGCGTGTAGGCGTCCAGCGGCGCCATGACCGTGGCGCCCGGCGCGGGCACGCCCGCCTTGATCAGGATGTCCAGCACGAGCCTGCCGTCCTTGCGAAGGACGCACCGCTTGTACGGCGAGCCGAGCCGCAGCTCGATGTCCGCCAGCTCCTTCGGGAACCCCCACAGCGTCCGCCCGGCCTCCAGCGTGAACGACTGGTCCACGGGCAGCCAGTGCACGAACACCCCGGCCTGCCGCAGATCCCTCAGCCCGCCGGTCCCTGAGACGCCTGGAGGGCGCACCAGGAACGCCATGCCGAACTCGTGGTAGGGGTCGAGGTCGCCGTCACGGTAGTCCACGAACAGCAGCACGCAGACGGCCTTGCCGGGCAGGATCTCGGCCACGTCGAGCCCGGAGTACGCGATCACCGCCCTGGCGGCGTCGGCGCGTACCGCGTAGAAGGCGCTGCAGACCTCCGCGTCCCGCACCCGCACCGGCATGGCCACCGTGCGGCCCTGGATGAGATGCGTTGCCATGCCTCCCAGTACATCAACCCGCCGGTCCTGTCGCCATTGCCGCCCCCGATGTCCTTCCGTGGTGCGGCGGCCGGCGCCCGCCTCCACCTCCACGTGACGACGGACGGGTCAGACCGCCAGGGCGTGGGTGGGCAGGCCGGCCCAGGACTCGGCACGGCGTACGAAGGCGGCCGCGTGGTCCGGCCAGTGGTGGCGCAGGCGCGCCTCCGCGTGGCCCAGCGCGCCCAGCCGGGCCCGCCGTGCCGGGTCCTCCTTCAGGTCCAGTACGGCGTTCAGCACCGCGTCCACGTCCAGCGGCACCACGAGCCCGCACCCGGTGGCCTCGACCAGCGCGCCGCCCTGGGGCGTGGTGATCACCGGCAGCCCGCGCCCCATGTAGTCCATGATCTTGGTGGGCGACGTCCGCACCGTGTCGTCGGCCAGCGAGAGACCGGCCAGCGCCCCCTCGGCCATCCGCAGCGCGTGCCGGTTGGGCACGTACCCGAACCAGTCGAGCAGCCCCACCCGCTGCGCGTCACGCAGCAGCGGACGGACCTCGCGGGCGGCGGCGCCGATGAGGTCGAGCCTGACGCCGTGCGGGATCAGCCGCTCGGCCAGCCCGATCAGCTCCGAGACGCCGCGCTCGGCCGAGAGTCGGCCGATGTGCACGACCCTGGTGCCGCCGGGAGGAGGGGGACCGGGCGACACCAGGGTCGCCTCGGGCACCACCGCGGGAGTGATCACCTGGTGGCGCCTTCCGGCCCTGTCGAGCTGCTTGGGGGTGACTTGCTCGCGTACGTCCCAGACCACCGGAGGGCGCCTGTGGGGCAGCACGCGCAGCAGCCGGTGCTCGTGGACGATCAGCAGGTCCGCGTCCTTCACGCCGCGTCTGAGCGCCGTACGCGCCCTGCCGTACGAGGCGTGCCGCGCCACGTCGATCGCGGTGAGCCCCATGGCGGGAGTCACGTTGTAGTACGTGAACGGCGCGACGTAGGTGACCTCGTGGCCTTCGTCGAGCAGCGCCCTGATCTGCCGGTGCATGATCCGGGCGTCCTCGGGGTGATGGACGGTCGTGGCGACACATACGCGCATGTGTCGATGCTCCGCGCCTACCAGGTCAAAGGCGTAAATGTGGGTGAAACGGTCGCTTAACTTCGTGAGGGGCGACGATAGAGCCAGGTCAGGCGGGGCTCGAGCACCCACTTGAAGAGCGTACGGGTCTCCGGCAGGCACAGCACGATCGCCAGCGCGAAGCAGCTGGAAGCGATCGCCAGCGCGCCGAGCGGCCCGAACAGCCACGGGAAGTCGAGCCAGCCCATCTCCTTGGCGATCAGGACGGGGATGCCGTGGAGCAGGTAGCAGTAGAGCGTGCGGGTGCCGAGGTCGGAGAACCACGTCTCGCCCCTGGGCACCAGCGCCAGCACCGCGAAGCACATGGCCAGCGAGCACACCAGCAGGCCGGCGCGCAGCGCGAGCCCCATGTACCACGACAGGTGGAGGTCCTGGTAGCTGGCCTTGAAGTAGAACGGGTCGAGCGGCGCCTTCGGCGCGATGTAGATCGCCACCGCCGCCGCGCCGAGGACCGTGAGGGCCGCCAGGATCTTGATCCAGCGCCGGTTGAGCATCTCGAAGTGCTCGGGCTGCATCACCAGGCCGATCACGAAGAACGGGACCAGGCCGAAGAAGCGGTCCATGCTGAAGTCGCCGGAGATCTGCGAGAACCCGGCGAACAGGTAGATCGCGATCGCCACCGGCACGGGGAACTTCATCCGCTTCCACACCGGCGTGGACAGCCGCCAGAACAGCAGCGCCAGCAGGTACCAGTTGAGCCAGGCCGGATCGATGATCGTCAGGCTCCACTTCTGGCCCACCGAGACGCGGAGGATGGCGTAGCCGACCTCGACGATCACGTAGGGGATGAGGAACGTGTCGACCAGTTTGTTGGTCTTGGCGTTGGAGTTCCAGAAGTTTCTGGACAGGTAGCCGCTGATGAGCACGAACAGCGGCATGTGGAAGGTGTAGATGAAGATGTAGAGGGCCCGGTTGGAGTCGGCCGCGAGCGTCGGCACCAGCGCGTGGCCGATCGGCACCAGCGCGATCAGGACGAACTTGACGTTGTCGAGGAACGGGTCGCGCTTGCGCCTGGGCGGCTCGGCCTCGAGCTTGGGCTCCGGCTGCTGCTGGGGCCGGTCGTCCGTCGTCGTCCGCGGCTGCGGACGCTTCTCCGTGACCGCCGGCCGCGCGTCGTCCTTGACCGCGCCCTTCGCGGGAGCCTTCACCGGGACCTTCACTGCGGGCTGGGGCTCGGTGAGCTCTCCTGGCGCGACCCCGTGGGGGTCGGCGGCCTCGCTCCAGAACGCCTCCTCCGGCAGTGGCCAGCGGGCTCCCGTCTGGGCCGGGCCGCCGGCGTCCTCCTCGGGAGTCCGCGGAGTCGTGACCGATGGGGAGAATCTCGTGTCAGACACAGGGGAAGTCGCTCAGCTTCGCTCTCGGGGCCGGGGAACACGACGTCAGCACGATCAGCGGATGCCTCTCAGCCCCGTGTCGCGCTGCGTCGCCGACCCGCAACAGACTATCCCGCCCGCGCGGCTCCTGTCCCTCGCGCGGACGGAGAACGCCCGATTCCACAGGGAACTTGGAGGTCAGGTGCAGGTGTTCTTCTGCTCGGACGCGGTGATGGTGCTGTTGTTGACGCTGTCGGGCAGCTTGGTCACCTTGACCGACTCGAAGTCCTCTCCCACGACGAGCTGCATCACCGGAGTGCCCTTGGGCGCGGCGCTCGTGACGGGCGTCGGGGCGGTGTAGGGCTGCGGGTTGGTGGCCGTGACCTTGCCCGCCGCCGGAGCGGGCTTGGGCACGACGGCTCCGGCCAGCGTGCTCGCGTAGTCGGGGGCGGTCTCGATGGTCTTGGCGTAGTGGATCTCGCTCTTGGCCAGGCTCTGGCCGCCCGCGGCCTCGTAGTTGCCCACGCCGACGACGTTGAAGCCCTCCTTGGCGAGCTGGTCGGCGACCTCGCGCGCCTTGCCCAGGGTCTTGGTGCCGTTGAGCACCTGGACCTTCACCTGCTCGGGCTTGATCGTGACCTTCGGCTTGGTGCCGGTGCTCGCGCTGGCGGACGGCGCCGGGGTGGCAACCTCGGTGTCGGTCTTGATCGAGGTGAACAGCTCGTTGGCGTCGGGCTGCCGCCAGACCACGCGGTTCTTGTCCTCGGGGTCGGGCCCCCACGGGATCGTCGTGAACTTGACGCCTCCCGCGGTGAGCTGCTTGGCGCTCATCGCGATGTTGATGAGCTGCTCGGTGTCGTTGGCCAGCTCGGGGTCCATGGTGACCGATCCGGCCGCGGCCTTGATGAAGGCCCTGAGCTTGCCGACGTCGGTCAGCAGCTCGCTGCTGGTGGCCTTGGCGACGACCTTGCTCAGGAAGATCTGCTGCCGCTTGATGCGCTGGATGTCGCTGCCGTCGCCGTAGTGGCGCAGGCGCACGTACCCCAGGGCCTTCTCGCCGTTGAGCAGGCTCTTGCCGGGCGGCAGGACCAGCTTGGAGTTCTTGTCGTTGACGCCGGACTTCAGGCAGATCTCGATGCCGCCGAGCGCGTCCACGATGTTCTTGAAGCCGCTGAAGTCGACCTCGACGAAGTGGTTGACGCGGATGCCGGTGAGGGTCTCGATCGTGGAGATCGTGCAGGCGATGCCGCCGGAGTTGTACGCCGAGTTGATCATGTCTCGGCGCGGGGCCATCTCCTGCTTGGTGGTCTCGTTCTTGCACTTGGGGATCTGCACCATCGAGTCACGCGGGAAGCTGATCAGGCGTGCCTTGTCCCGGTTGGGGGAGAGGTGCATGAGGATGATCGTGTCGGTGCGCTTGCCACCCGCGTCGGCCGTCCTGGCGAGCTGCTGGCCGTATTTCGCGTTGCCCTTGCCCGCGCGGGTGTCGGAGCCCACCAGCAGGACGTTGAGCGCTCCGGTGTCCGGCGGCCTCGGGTTGATGATGTCGCTGTTGACGCTCTTCTTCTTGATGTTGCCGAAGGCGTCGCGGTAGACCGTGTAGCCGGTCAGCGCGCCGGCCACCATGACCGTGGTGAGGCCGATGCTGACCCAGGCGAGGATCCGCATCTTGTTCTGGCCGCCGCCGTCACCGCCGCCGCGGTGGCCGCGCGCCGACCGGTCGTCGGGCGGAGGGGGAGGCGGCGCGGAGGCCGCCGCCCTGCGTGCCATCCTGCTGCCGGGCTGGGTGGGGGCACCCCTGTAGCCCTGCCCGTTGTCGACTACGGGCACGCTCCTGTAGTCAGTCATACGTCCCCTAGCCTCACTTCTTGCGCCTGACGCGGCGGCTTCGTCGCCTCGCGCCACGAGACGAGGTCACGTACGGCGTGCCAGGTGTCATGACCGTGGGGAACGACCGTGACCCGGGCCTGAAGTTTCCGCGGCAAAGCATACTCAGAGCTGGACATTGGGTGGAATATCATCGCCAAACTCCTTATCGCCTCCGGACTGTCTTAGCACGTCAGGCCTGATGCTCAGGGCCGCCGCCAAACAGGCCAGGGGTACGGCCGGCAGCACGTACCGGTAGTCGAACTCCGCCGCCGCGGCCGGTGTGACCAGCAGCACGACGGCCGCCGACCAGGGCACCAGCCAGGCCGGGGGGCGCCTGGGCCGACGCCTGCGTGTGACGGCCGCCACAAGGGGCACCAGCAGGGCCCCCAGCAGCGCCGGGCCGGGCAGCCGCGCCACGCTCTGGTAGGCCCTCAGCCATCCGGCGTAGGGCTCGACGATTTTTGTACCGATCGGACCCTGTTCGTAGAGCTTGGCATAATTGGCGCCGACCTGTGCGGGATAGCGGCCAGGTGGCGCTGGCTCCTTCACCGGGAACTGGTAGTAGCCGTAGATCTCGGGATCGGGATAGACCGGGCGGCCCCAGGTGAAGGTGCGCCCCAGCTCGGTCAGCACCGAGGCGGCGTAGTCGAGCGGCTGGCTCGTGATCGCCAGCGTCGCGAACCTGCCCGCCAGGTCGTCGGTCGCCTTCGTGAACGTGATGCCGGGCAGCTCGACGAGAGGGGAGTCCTTCGCCCAGATGTACTCCTGGGACGGCGGGCGCCGCTCCGGCGGGCGCGGGTCGCACAGGACCCTCAGGTCGGGCGGCGGGTCCATCTTGGCGCAGTCGGCGAACGACATCGTCCGGGCGTACAGGAAGACGCCGTTCGAGCCCACGAGGCCGACCCGCTGGTACGTGGCGTAGAACCAGCCGCCGTACGCGACGACCGGCACCAGCGCGGCCACGAGCAGCACCCCGGCCGGCCGCACCCGCCCGCGCAGCACGAACCACGCGGCGAACAGCACGATGAGGGGCTGGCCGATGGTCCTGGTGAGGGTGGCGGCGGCCAGCAGCAGCCCGATGGCGGCCACCATGGCGGGCACCGTGGCCCGCCGCTCCGTCACGCACAGCGCCGCCGCCGCCACGACCAGGAACATGAAGAGCGTGTCGGAGACGAGCAGGTGCTCCAGCTCGATCTGGTACGCGTCGAGCAGCACCGGCACCGTCGCCAGCGTCGCCACCCACCGGGGCGCCCGCCTCGCCGTCCGGTAGATCAGCACGCCGATGGCCAGGCCGAGCAGGTGCTGTACGGCCGTGACCACCCCGAAGCCGTGGAACGGCTCCAGCAGCTTCATGAACATCGAGTAGCCGGCCGGCCTGACCAGGTCGGGGCGCGGCCTGAAGACGGTGACGACGTAGGTGTAGGAGTCGGGGAACCACAGGGCCGGCCGGTAGCCGAGCATCGCCAGCGCCCGCAGGACGGCGCCGAGGGCGAGAATCCCCAGGAACCACCGGTGCCGCCGCCACCAGGACGGATCCTTGACCATGGCGAGCCTGCCCCGGAGATCCCTGTCGCTCCGGCGGGACGGGTCGCGCGGCGCGCGGCGCCTGCCGCGGCCGGTCTTCGCGGGCTCATCGGCGCGAGCCTCCGCCATCACCCCGCCCGTCCTCCCGCTTCTCTTTCCGGCACCTGTACGCTACCCGCGATTACGCGAGCCCCGCGCCATCGGCGGCGCGCCTGTCGTGCTCGTCGAAGTGGGCGCCCAGGTTGGATACGCTCGCTCACCGATGGAACTCGATCGACCCGGACGGGTCCTCGCCCTGCTCTCGGTGGCGCCCGCGCTCGCCGTGGCCGGCTGGCTGCTGGCGGGGCTGCCGCTGCTGCTGCTCGGCCGGTTCGCGCCGCTGCCGGCCGGGCTGGCCGGGCTGGCCGCCGCCGCCCTGCTGTGCTGGGCCGGCACGCGGCGGCCGGGCAAGGTCGTCCAGGCCACCTGGCGGCAGGTCGCGGGTGTCGTGGCGGTGGCCGTGGCGTCGGGCGTGTTCAACGTGGTCATGCATGCCGAGCAGGTCATCGTCCGGCGCGATCCGGCGACGTACGCGCAGTACGCGGCCTGGATCGCGGGCCACGGCTCGCTGCCCATCCCGACGCAGGCCGCGGCGTTCGGCGGGGCCGACCCTGCGCTGATCTTCGAGAGCGTGGGGTTCTACGAGCGGAACGGGGCGGTGGTGCCGCAGTTCATGCCGGGGCCGCCCATGCTGTTCGCGGTGGGCGACTGGCTGGGGGCGCCGTTCGCGATCCCGGGCGTGCTGGGCGCGCTGGCCGTGCTCGTGGTGGGCGGGGTGGTGGCGCGGCTGGCGGGAGCGCGCTGGGCCGTCCTGGCGTCGGCCGTCTTCGCGGTGAGCCTGCCGGTCCTCTACACCTCGCGGACCACGTTCAGCGAGATCCCGTCGTTGATCCTGCTGTTCGGCGGGCTGGCGCTGATCCACGACGCGCTCGCCCGGGTGAACGTGCCGGGCGGGACGGACGCCGGGGTGGGCTGGGGTCGGGGGCTGCTGGCCGGACTGGTGTTCGGGCTGGCCGTGCTGGTCAGGGTGGACGGGCTGCGTGACGTGCTGCCGGTGCTGGCGTTCGCGGGGCTGCTGATCGCGATGCGGCGCTTCGCCAGGCCGCAGGGGGCGCTGGGACCGCCGCTGCTGGCCGGGCTCGTCGTGGGCGCCGGCGCCGGGATGCTCGCGGGCTACGTGCTCGCCCGGCCCTACCTGTCGTACCTGTCCAGCTCGGTCAGGCCGCTGCTGTTCATCTGCGCCGCCGTCCTCCTGCTCACCCTGGCCGGCACGGCCGCCGCCCCGCTGCTGGCCAGGATCCGCCTGCCGAAGTGGGCCCCCGCGGCCGGTGCCGGGCTGGTGGTGCTCCTCATGATCGGCCTGTACGTCCGCCCGTGGCTGCAGACCGTCACCAGGATCCCCACCACGCTGGAGGACCGGCGCACGGAGCTGATGATCAGGCAGACCCAGGAGATCTACCGGCTGCCCGTCGACGGCACGCGGCTCTACTTCGAGAACTCCCTGCACTGGGTGATCTGGTACGTCGGCCTGCCCGTGGTGGTTTTGGCCACGCTCGCGGCGGCGGTGCTGGCACGGAGGCTCCTGCGGGACGGCGGGCCGTTCGAGTGGCTGCCGCCGCTCGCGGTCATCGGCTGGACCACCGTCACCACCCTGCTGCGCCCCGAGATCACCCCCGACCATCCGTGGGCCGCCCGCCGCCTCGTCCCCGTCGTGATCCCGGGAATGATCCTGCTGGCCTCGTACGGGCTGGCCTGGCTGCGCGACCAGGCCTGGCTACGCGACCTCGCGGCACGGCGCGGCCCCGCCTGGCTGTCCGGCCCCCGGCTCCCGCGCTGGGGAATGGCGCTCGCGGTGCTGGCCGTCCTCGTGCCGCCGACCGTCACCTCGATCGGCACCGCGTTCACCCCGGTCGAGCGGGGGGAGGCGGCGGCCGTGGCGGCGATGTGCGCGAAGATCCCGCCCAACGCGTCGGTGCTGATCGTCGAGCGGGTCACCGGCGACCGGTTCACCCAGCTCATGCGCGGCATGTGCGACCGCCCGGCCGCGGAGGTGGCCCGGGAGAAGAACATCAGCGTCGCCCCTGAGGCGCGGGTGCGCCACCTGATCGAGCGCGTGCGCGCCGCGGGCCGTGTCCCCGTCGTGCTGGCCGCCGAGAAGGAGCAGGTCTCGCCGTACGGGCCGCCGTCCCAGGTGCTGGGCCTGGTCACCCGCCAGGACGAGCGCTCGCTCGTGGAAGCGCCGGACGGCACCTTCTTCCTGCGGATCAACGTCTGGATGGCCCTGCCGTGACCATCGCCTTTGACGTCGAAAACTGAGGCTTACTGCAGGTTCTTGATAACCTCGAACCCCGTGAGCACGCTTGAGACCCCCAAGAGTGGACCTGCCGTGGAAGAAGCGCCGTACGTCACCATCGTCCTGCCCTGCTACAACGAGCAGGATCACGTCATCGACGAAGTCGAGCGCATCACGAGGGCCATGGACTCGAGCGGCTACACCTACGAGCTCGTGGCCGTGGACGACTGCTCGACCGACGAGACGCTGGCCAGGCTGAAAGAGGCCGCTCCCCGATACCCCCACCTGCGCATCCGCGCCTTCCACCGCAACGGCGGCGCGGGCACGGTGCGGCGCATCGGGACGCAGGAGGCCAGGGGCGAGATCGTCGTCTGGACCGACGCCGACATGACCTACCCCAACGAGCGGATCCCCGAGCTGGTGCAGATCCTGGAGAAGGATCCGGCGATCGACCAGGTCGTGGGCGCGCGCACGAGCGAGGAGGGCTCGCACAAGTTCCTGCGGGTGCCGGCCAAGTTCGTGATCCGCAAGGTGGCGGAGATGCTGGCCGGGCAGAAGATCCCCGACCTCAACTCCGGGCTGCGGGCCTTCCGCCGGACGGTGGCCAAGCCCTACCTGCGGCTGCTCCCGCCCGGGTTCTCGTGTGTGACGACCATCACGCTGTCGTTCCTGTCCAACCAGCACGACATCTACTACCTGCCGATCGACTACGCCAAGCGGGCCGGGAAGTCGAAGTTCAGCTTCGTGTCCGACGCGTACCGCTACATCCTGCAGGTGCTGCGGATGATCATGTACTTCAACCCGCTCAAGGTGCTCATGCCGCCCGCGCTGTGGCTGGTGGGCATCGGGTTCGTCAAGGGCGTGGTGTGGGACATGATCCACAAGCCGTTCTATCTCGCGGCCAACACCCTGATGATCTTCCTGTCCGGGCTGCTGATCGGGGCCGTGGCGCTGCTGGCCGACCTGATCGTGCGGTCGCGGGGAGAGTAGGCGCGTGCGGATCGCGATCGTCGGCCCGAGCTACCCGTACAAGGGAGGCGGGGCTCAGCACACCACCGAGCTGGCGCACCGGCTCGCGGCCCAGGGGCATGACGTGGTGATCGAGTCGTGGCGGGCGCAGTATCCGTCGTTCCTCTACCCGGGGCAGCAGACGATCTCGGCGCCCGAGGGCACGCCCTTCCCGGGCACCCTGCGCAGGCTCGACTGGCGGCGGCCCGACGGGTGGGTGGCGGCGGGACGGCGGCTGCGGTCGGCGGATCTCGTGGTGCTGGCCGTGCTGAGCCCGGTGCAGGTCCCCGCATATTTGGGGATTTTGTACGGGATAGGGCGAAAAGTCAGGACCATTGCCCTCTGCCATAATGTGCTGCCCCACGAGCGCAAGCCGTACGACGAGCCGCTCATGAAGGCGCTGCTCAAGCGGGTCGACGGGGTGCTCACGCACTCCGAGCAGCAGGCCGGGCTGGCCAGGGGGCTGACGGGCAAGCCGGTCGGCGTGGCGGCGCTGCCGCCGCACCTGCCCTCGACGAATGCCGAAAAATCCACCCAGGTCCATCGCCGGTTGCTCTTCTTCGGCATCGTGCGGCCGTACAAGGGGCTGGATCTGCTCCTCAAGGCGCTGCCCGACGGGATCTCGCTGACCGTCGCCGGTGAGTTCTGGGGCGGGCTCGACGAGACCAGGGCGCTGATCGCCGAGCTGGGCATCGGCGACCGGGTCGAGCTCCGCCCCGGATACGTGGCCGCCGCGGACGTGCCGAAGCTGTTCGCCCAGGCGGACGCGCTCGTGCTCCCCTACCGGAACGCCACCGCCAGCCAGAACGTCTGGCTCGGCCACGAGCACGGCGTGCCGGTGATCGCCACCCGCGTCGGCGCGCTCGCCGACCACGTCACCGACGGGGTGGACGGGCTGCTGGTCGAGCCGGGCGACGTCGGGGCGCTGCGCGCGGCGATCGAGCGGTTCTACGCCTCGGGGGAGCCGGAGAGGTTGCGGTCGGGCGTCAAGGCGGTCGATCCCGAGCCGTTCTGGTCGGCGTACACGGGGGCGCTGCTCGGCGTCTGACGGCCGAGCACGAACGAGATCCCCGCGGCGGTCGCGTCGGCCAGCGTGAACGCCAGCCGCGACACGATCGCCACCGCCAGCGCCGCCGGGGCGCCGATGACGGGACCGAGCGCGAGCACCAGCGCGCCCTCCCTGACCCCGACCCCGGCCGGGACCACGACGGTGAGGATGCCCGTCGCCCAGGCGAACGCGTAGGCGCCGGTCGAGATGAGGAAGAGGTCCCACCGCCCCGCGATCAGCCAGATGTGCAGGCCGTACACCAGCCAGCCGAGCCCGGTCCACGCGACCGTGAGCAGCACGGTACGGCCGGGCAGCACGCTCTCCAGCGGCTCCTTGCGCGCGATGCGCAGCGCCAGGTTGAGACCCCAGGTGAGCACCTTGGGGTGCAGGCAGACGATGATCACCGGCACCAGCAGCACGAGGTACCAGGCCTTGCGGACCGCCTCTTGGGAGCTCAGCGTGGCCGCCGCGATCATGATCGCGACCCCGAGGTTGATCACCAGCCCCAGCGAGATCGTCGCGAACGTGCGCCTGGGCGGGCTGCCGTGGTCGCGCCCGAGGTCCATCATCGCCGCGTACGCCCAGACCCCGCCGGGGATGTACTTCCCGAGCTGGCCCACGAACATGATCCGCCCCGCGATCCGCAGCGGCACCCGCGTGCCGAGCCCCGCCAGGATCTCCCGCCAGGCCACCAGCATGAAGAACTGGCCGAGCAGCACCGCGGCGAACGCCCCCAGCACCGCCCACGGCGACATCGCGGCGACGGCGCCGGTGGTCTCGTCCCAGTTCTTCGCCAGTCCGTAACCCAGAAAACCGAGTGCGACCAGGGCGAGGACGACGCGCAGCAGGCGGCGGAGCATTCGCTCAGGCTACGCGCGCTCCGCCAGGTATAGCCAGACGACCGCGCCGATCAGCGCCAAAGTCGCGAAGGCCGTTCGGTACTGTGGGTCCTCGTGGGTACGCAACGAGTCGCGCAGCTCGAATACTCGGAGTTCCAGTCCGCCATGCTCGACGAGGGCAAGCGGCGGCGGAAGGCCGCGAAGATCATCGCGGTGCTCGAGCACTTCCGGGGGCCGCTCGACGGGCTGACCGTGGGCGACGTGGGCTGCTCCGCGGGGTTCATCGCCGACGAGCTCGCGCAGGCCGGGGCGGAGCACACGCTGGGCATCGACATCGACGTGCCGGGACTGCGCAAGGCCGCCGACCGGTTCGGCGAGCGGGTGGCGTTCGTCTGCGGCGACGGCACGGCGCTGCCGTTCCCCGACGGCTCGATCGACGTGCTGGTGTTCAACCACATCTACGAGCACGTGGTCGACCCCGACGCGGTGGTGGCCGAGATGCACCGTGTGCTCTCCGACGACGGGGTCCTCTACCTGGGGCTCGGCAACCGGCTCGGCATCATGGAGCCCCACTACAAGCTGCCGTTCCTGTCCTACCTGCCGCCCGCGCTGGCCGACCGCTACGTGCGGGCGTTCGGGCGGGCCGACCACTACTACGAGCGGTTCAGGACGCGGCGCGGGCTGCGCAAGATGCTGAGAGCCTTCCACGTGTGGGACTACACCTTCCCCGTGCTGGCCACGCCCGGCCGGTTCGCGGGGGGCGAGCTCTTCCCCGGCGCTCTGGGGCGGATCGCGCAGACCGTGCTGGCCCGCACCCCTCGCGAGGTGCTCCGGCTGCTGCTGCCGCTCGTGCCGACGTACCTGTGGGTGGCCACCAAGACCCCGCGGCGGCCGGCGGGCGCCGCGCTGCCGCAGCCGCCCGAGCGGGTCCGCCCGCTGTGACCGCAGTGGAAGACACGGTGGAAGACACGGTGGAAGACACGGTGGAGGAGACGGCGAAAGAGGCGGCGCCGCGGCGGTCGCTCGTGCGCAGGCTGGTCCGGTACGGCTTCCTCGCCGTCGCGCTCGGGTTCGGCGCCTACGCCGTGGCCAAGCAGTGGGACGACGTGGTGGCCGGGTTCGCCCGGCTGTCCTGGGCCGCGCTGGCGGGGTCGCTGGCCGCGGTGGTCGCCGCGCTGCTCGGGGCCATGCTCACCTGGCGCACCCTCCTGGCCGACCTCGGCTCCCCGCTGCCGCTCAGGCCCGCCGCCAAGGTCTTCTTCGTGGGCCAGCTCGGGAAGTACATCCCCGGCGCCGTCTGGCCGGTGCTCGCCCAGATGGAGATGGGCCGCGACCTCGGCGTGCCGCGCTCGCGCAGCGCGGCGGCCTTCTTCCTGATGATGCCCATCCAGCTCGCCACCGGGCTGCTCGTCACGCTGGTCACGCTCGGCTGGGACAGGTACGGCTGGCTGCTGCTCTTCATGCCGCTGCTCCTGGTCCTGCTCGAGCCCAAGGTCATCAACGCCGTGATCGGGTACGCCCTGCGCAGGCTCAAGCGGGAGCCGCTCGAACGCCCGCTCACCCGGCGCGGCATGCTCACCGCGCTCGGCTGGGCGCTGGCCGGCTGGCTCTCCTACGGCGTGCACCTCTACTTCGTCGTCCCCCAGGCCGGCCTGCTCTTCGCGGTCGGCGCCTTCGCCCTGTCGTGGTGCCTGGGCATCCTGACCTTCGTCGTCCCGGCGGGCGCGGGCGTGCGGGAACTCGCGATGGTCGCGGTGCTGGCGCCCCAATTGGACCGCGGTGCCGCGATTGCGGTGGCGCTTTCGTCCCGCATTGTCATCGTCGTAGGGGATCTGATCTGCGCCGGCCTGGCAGGAATCGCGGCGCGTCGCGACTCGGTGTGATTTGGCCCACGATTTAGGGGAGGCTGGTCATAAGCTGAACTTTAGAGGGGGACGACCAGTCCCACGTGGATCTTGAGGGGAGAAGATCTTCGTAATGCCTCGAGTGCTCGTCGACGCGGCGGCGGTCCCCGCGGACCGTGGCGCGTTGATCAGATATGTGGACGGGCTCGTGGCCGCGCTCCACCGGGCCGGCGCGGACCTCGTCGTGGTCTGCCAGCGCTCCGATGCCGAACGGTACCGGAGCCTCGCGCCCTCGGCCCTGGTCATCCCGGGGCCCGTCGCGATCTCCAACCGGGCCGCCAGGCTCGCCTGGGAGCAGAGCGGCCTGCCGCTGCTCGCCCGGCAGACGGGGGCCGACGTCATCCACGCGCCCTATTACTCCATCCCGCTCGGGTCGGGCCTGCCGACCGTCGTGACGATCCACGACGCCACCTGGTTCACCGAGCCCGACCAGCACAGCCCGCGGGCGTCCTTCTTCCGCTCCGCCACCCGCACGGCCGTACGCCACGCCCAGCGGGTGATCGTGCCGTCCAAGGCGACCAGGGACGAGCTCGTCCGCGTGCTCTCCGCCGATCCGACCCGCATCGACGTCGCGTACCACGGGGTCGATCTGGAGCAGTTCCACCCGCCGAGCGAGGAGGAGATCCGCCGGACCGCCTCGAGGATAGGGCTGCACGGCCAGCCCTATGTGGCGTTCCTGGGCGCGCTCGACCCCCGTAAGAACGTTCCCAACCTCATCCGCGGCTTCGCCACCGCCGTGAAGCAGCTGGCCGAGCCGCCCGCGCTGGTGATCGGCGGCGGCGTGCACGAGGACGACGTCGACGCCGCCTGCCGCGAGGTCGAGGCCACGGTCCGGGTCATCCGGCCCGGCTACCTGCGCGCGCCCGACCTGCCGGGATTCCTGGGCGGAGCGCTGGTGGTCGCCTTCCCGTCGCGAGGGGAGGGGTTCGGGCTGCCGGTGCTGGAGGCCATGGCCTGCGGCGCCCCCGTACTGACGACGCACCGCAGCTCGCTGCCCGAGGTCGGCGGGGAGGCGGTGGCCTACACCGAGCCCGACGCCGACAGCATCGCCACGGCGCTCGGAGATCTGCTGGGCTCCCCGGCCCGCAGGCGGCGACTGCGGGAGGCGGGGCTGGCACGAGCACGCGAGTTCACCTGGGAAGCCTCGGCAGAGGCGCATCTCAGTTCCTATCAACGCGCGATCGAATAGTTCGGTAACCTCACGGAGTGATGGAGAGCTCATTGCCAGACCTCGAGGCGATCCTCCTGGTCGGGGGGCAGGGCACGCGCCTGCGTCCGCTGACACTGGGCACGCCGAAGCCGCTGCTGCCGACGGCCGGCGTACCGTTCCTGGCGCACCAACTCGCCCGGGCGCGATCCTTCGGCGTGCGCCGGATCGTCTTCGCGACCTCGTACAAGGCGTCGATGTTCGAGCCCGCCTTCGGCGACGGGGAGGCGTTCGGGCTCTCGCTGGAGTACATCACGGAGGAGACGCCGCTGGGCACCGGCGGCGCGATCCGCAACGCGGCCGAGGCGCTCACGTCCGGGCCGTCCGACCCCGTGCTCATCCTCAACGGCGACATCCTCTCCGGCCATGACATCGGCGAGCAGGTGCGCACTCACCTCGCACGACAGGCCGCTGTAACGCTCCATTTGACAGAAGTGGACGATCCCTCGCGCTTCGGGTGCGTGCCGACCGACGAGACGGGGCGGGTCACCGCGTTCCTGGAGAAGACCCCCAACCCGGTGACCAACCGGATCAACGCCGGCTGCTACGTCTTCAGCCGGTCGGTGATCGACTCGATCCCGCGGGACGAGGTCGTGTCCGTGGAGCGGGAGACGTTCCCGGGGCTGATCGACTCGGGCGAGCTGGTGCTGGGGTACGCGGACCGCACGTACTGGCTCGACGTCGGCACGCCCGCGGCGTTCGTGCAGGGCTCGCGCGACCTGGTGCTGGGGCGGGTGGCCTCGCCCGCGCTGCCCGGGCCGACGGGCGAGTACCTGGCGCTGGAGGGCGCTCAGGTCTCGCCGGACGCCAAGGTGGAGGGCGGCACCGCGGTCGGCGCGCGGGCCGTCATCGAGGCGGGGGCCACGGTGGTGGGCTCGGTGCTGACCGACGACTGCGTCATCGAGGCGGGCGCCTGCGTGACGGATTCCGTGGTCGGCAGGGGGGCGCGGGTCTGCGCGGGCACGGTGGTGAGCGACGCGGTGATCGGCGACGGCGCGATCGTGGGGCCGGGCAACGAGCTGCAGAACGGGGTGCGCATCTGGCCGGGGGTCGAGCTGCCCGAACGCGCGATGCGCTACTCGAGCGACGTCTGACGGCCCTCGGCCGACGCCTCACTGGGCATCTGAGCCTCACGGCGATGCGCGGCCGTGCTCTGCACACTGCTCGACGAAGACCGCCGTCCCCTGCGGCGCCCCGCCGAAGTACGGCGGGTGGCGGAGCGCGGGTCAGTCGTGCGGGAAACGGAGCTCGCGGGTCCGAGCAGGGGGTCGGGCGCGCGAGACTGGAAAGGTGAGGGAGCGTCGATGGGTGCCCGAGGGGCCGCTGGACGTGGGGATGGCGTTGCTGCCCCACAGGCGCGGCGGCGGCGATCCCACCTGGCGCAAGAGCGGGGACGGGGCCGTCTGGCGGACGTCCAGGACGCCCGACGGGCCGTGCACGCTCAGGGTGAGCGTCAAGGCCGGGTGCGTGCACGGGCAGGCGTGGGGGCCCGGGGCGGAGTGGGCGTTGGAGACGTTGCCGGCGTTGCTGGGCGCGCTCGACGACACTTCCGGATTTATCGTCAAGCATGAGGTTCTGGCGGATGTTGTCCGGAAATATCCGGGCTTGCGGATAGGGCGTACCGGCCGGGTCATGGAGGCCCTCGTACCGGCCGTGCTGGAGCAGAAGGTGGTCGGGCAGGAGGCGTGGCGAGCCTGGCGGTGGCTGCTGGACCGGTACGGCGAGGCAGCCCCGGGGCCCGCGCCCGAAGGGATGCGGGTCGTGCCCGAGCCCGCGGTGTGGCGGCAGATCCCCAGCTGGCACTGGCACCGCGCGGGCGCCGAGGCCGTGCGGGCGAGGACGATCGCCAACGCCGCCTGGCACGCCGACAAGCTGGAGGCCGCCGCCACCACCGAGGAGCTCGACCGGTTGCTGCGTGCGCTGCCGGGGATCGGCGTGTGGACGTCGGCCGAGGTGCGCCAGCGTGCCCTCGGTGACCCGGACGCCGTGAGTGTCGGCGACTTCCACCTGGCCAAGCTCGTCGGCTACGCGCTGACGGGGGAGAAGACCGACGATCCCGGGATGCTGCGGCTGCTGGAGCCGTACCAGGGGCATCGGCATCGCGCCACGGTGCTGGTCTGGCTCTCCGGCCTGCGCCCGCCGGCGCGGGGGCCGCGGATGCCGGTGCGGGACTACAGATCGTTCTGATGCCCCCCTGAGTGCGGGCGGTGAACTCAGCTCGTCGTACTGTGCCCGTATGAGTCTCGTCAGCGATTCCGCGCTCCGCCGGGCGCTCGCGCGTGCGCGCGACGGCAAGGCCCTCGACGTCACGGAGGCGACCGTCCTCCTGCACGCCCGGGGCGAGCACCTCGACGCCCTGCTCGAACACGCCTCCCGCGTCCGTGATGCCGGGCTGCAGGCGGCCGGCCGGGAAGGGATCATCACGTACAGCAGGAAAGTATTCATCCCGTTGACCCGGCTCTGCCGGGACCGTTGTGGGTATTGCACGTTTGCCACCGCGCCGCACAAGTTGCCGGCACCGTTCCTGAGCCCGGACGAGGTGCTGGAGATCGCCCGGCAGGGGGCGGCCATGGGGTGCAAGGAGGCGCTGTTCACGCTGGGGGACCGGCCGGAGGACCGCTGGCACCAGGCCCGCACGTGGCTGGACTCGCATGGTTACGACGACACGCTGTCCTATGTGCGCGCCATGGCGATCCGGGTGCTGGAGGAGACCGGGCTGCTGCCGCACCTCAATCCGGGGGTGCTGGGCTGGCGGGACCTGCAGCGGCTCAAACCCGTCGCGCCGTCCATGGGGATGATGCTGGAGACGACGTCGCGGCGGCTTTTTGAGGAGAAGGGGCAGGCCCATTACGGGTCGCCGGACAAGGACCCGGCGGTGCGCCTGCGCGTGCTGGAGGACGCGGGCCGGACGAACGTCCCCTTCACCACCGGGATCTTGATCGGCATCGGCGAGACCGTCGAGGACCGGGCCGAGTCGCTCTTCGCCATCCGGCGGGTGGCGCGCGAGTACGGCGGCATCCAGGAGGTCATCGTCCAGAACTTCCGCGCCAAGCCGGACACGGCCATGCGGGGGCTGCCGGACGCCGACCTGAAGGAGCTCGCGGCCACCATCGCGGTGGCGCGTCTCGTGCTCGGCCCGCGCGTACGCATCCAGGCCCCGCCGAACCTGGTGGACTCGGAGTACGAGCTGATGATCCGGGCTGGGATCGACGACTGGGGCGGGGTGTCGCCCCTGACTCCCGACCATGTGAACCCCGAGCGTCCCTGGCCGCAGATCTCCCTCCTGGAGTCCCGTACCGCTTCGGCCGGGTTCCGGCTCAGGGAGCGGCTGACCATCTATCCCGAGTACGTGCTGGCCGGGGAGCCGTGGCTCGACCCCCGGCTGACCGCCCACGTGGCCGCCCTGGCGGACCCCGCCACGGGGCTGGCCCGAGAGGACGCGGTGCTGCGGGGGCTGCCGTGGCAGGAGCCGGACGGGGGGTTCGCGGCGTCGGGGCGGGTGGACCTGCACGTGGAGGTCGACACGGCGGGCCGCACCCACGATCGGCGGGACGACTTCGACCACGTCTACGGCGACTGGGACGCCCTCCGGGACCGCCTCAACCCGGCGCCCGCCGTACACGTCGCGCCGACCTCCACCGACGAGCAACCCGCCGCACCGGCGCCGGAGACGCGGCCGGGCGGGAGTGACCGTGTCGTCGAGCGCCGCGCCAGTGACGTGCGGCAGGCGTCCGGCTCAGGGACGCCCGGTGACGTGCGGCAGGCGTCCGGCTCAGGGACGCCCGGTGACGTGCGGCAGGCGCCCGGCTCAGGGACGCCCAGCGACGTGCGGCAGGCGCCCGGCTCAGGGACGCCCAGTGACGTGCGGCAGGGGCCCGGCTCAGGGACGCCCAGCGACGTGCGGCAGGCGCTCAGGCGGGCGGCTGCGGACCCGGCCGGTCTGAGCGACGCCGAGGCGGTGGCGTTGCTCCAAGCCGACGGAGGGGCGCTGGACGAGCTGGCCGCCATCGCCGACGCGCTCAGAAGGCAGGCCGTCGGCGACGACGTCACGTACGTCGTCAACAGGAACATCAACTTCACCAACGTGTGCTACACCGGCTGCCGCTTCTGCGCCTTCGCCCAGCGCAGGACGGACGCCGACGCGTACACCCTGAGTCTCGACCAGGTGGCCGACAGGGCCGAGGAGGCGTGGCAGGCGGGCGCGACCGAGGTCTGCATGCAGGGCGGCATCCACCCCGACCTCCCCGGCACCGCGTACTTCGAGCTGGCCAAGGCGATCAAGGCCAGGACCCCTGGGATGCACGTGCACGCGTTCTCGCCCATGGAGGTCATCAACGGGGCGAGCCGTACGGACCTGTCCATCCGGGCCTGGCTGGAGGCGGCCAAGGAGGCAGGGGTCGACTCGCTCCCCGGGACGGCGGCGGAGATCCTGGACGACGACGTGCGCTGGGTGCTGACCAAGGGGAAGCTGCCCACCAAGGAGTGGGTCGAGGTCATCACGACGGCCCACAAGGTAGGCATCCCGACGACCTCCACCATGATGTACGGGCACGTCGACAACCACCTGCACTGGGTGCGGCACATCAAGCTGATCAGGCGCATTCAGGAGGAGACCGGCGGCTTCTCCGAGTTCGTGCTGCTGCCGTTCGTGCACACCAGCGCCCCCATCTACCTGGCGGGCATCGCCAGGCCGGGCCCCACGGCGCAGGAGAACCGGGCGGTGCACGCGCTGGCCAGGATCCTGCTGCACGGCGCGATCAAGAACATCCAGTGCTCCTGGGTGAAGCTCCGTGACGACCTGTGCCGCCAGGTGCTCCAGGGCGGCGTGAACGACCTCGGCGGCACCCTCATGGAGGAGACCATCAGCCGGATGGCGGGCTCGGAGAACGGCTCGTACAAGACCATCAGCGAGCTGCGCGAGATGGTCGAGGTCACCGGCAGGCCGGTCAGGCAGCGCACCACCGAGTACGGCACCCCCACGCAGGAGCGGCTCGACGCCTCACGGGCGAGCGACGGCGTGTGCAAGAGCGTCAGGAGGGTCCTGCCGATGGCGTAGCTATAACATGTTCTAGGAACACTTGCGCCCGCTGTGGGAGGCGCTGCGAGAATCGTCACTCCCCTGGAGAGAGGTTCACCGTGCGCTTGGGTCGACACCGCGCCGCGCTGGCTCCCGAGCAACGCCGCAGGAAGGCGTTACAGCGCGGCATGCTGGCCGGGATCACCGCCGTGGCCATCGTCGCCGGTGGCCTCGTCGTGGTGTTCGGCAGCGGGGGCGTGCTGTGCGGCACACGAGAGCCTGTTCTGGTCAGCGTGGCGGCTGCGGTCGACGTCGCGCCGGCGGTCATGGAGGCCGCCGGCCGGTTCAACGAGACGAAGACGGCGGTGGGCGGCCGGTGCGTGCTGGTCCAGGTGACCGAGCAGCCGCCGGCCACCGTCCTGCGCACGCTGATCGGCGACCGCGCGGGCGTGCTGCGCGAGCGGCCGGACGGGTGGATCGCGGACTCGTCGGCCTGGATCAGGCTGGCCCGCCAGCAGGGTGCGAACGCGCTGCCCGCCGGTGAGAGCGTGGTGGCGACGTCGCCGCTGGTGTTCGCCACCCGCTCGTCGCTGGCCCAGCGCTTCTCCGTGGGCAAGACCGAGATGAACTGGCGGATGGTCTTCCCCTCGACCGTGCGCGGGCGGCTGCGGCCCAACGCGAACGAACCGGACGTCGTACGCGTACCGGACCCGTCGCTGGCCGGGGCGGGCATCGCGACCGTGGCCGCCGCCAGGGACGTCGTCGGCACGGGGCCCGAGGCGGACAAGGCGCTGACCGCGTTCGTACGGTGGGCGCAGGCCGGCTCGGCCCCCGACTACCGCAGCATGCTGGCGGCCGTGGACGACCGCACGTTCTGGCAGCGCCCGGTCGTCATCGTCCCCGAGCAGTCGGTGTGGCACCACAACCTGCGCCCCTCCTCCGACCCGGTCGTCGCGCTGCACCCGCGCGAGGGCACGATCAACCTCGACTACCCGTACGTCGTCACCGCCGGCGACGCCACGGTGGCCGAGGCGTCCACGGTCTTCGCCGACTGGCTCAAGGGCCCGCAGGCGCAGGAGATCGTGCGGCGGGCGGGGTTCAGGTCGGGCGACGGCACCCAGGGACCGCTCTCGCCGGGCCCGCAGCTCCCCTCGGAGGCCCCGAAGATCAGGTCGTCGGTGTCGCCGCAGGACATCGACGAGGCGCTACGCGCCTGGAGTCGCCTGGCCCCGCCGACGAACATCCTCGTCCTCGCCGACACCTCCAAGCACATGGCCGAGCCGCTGAACGGCAGCACCAGGATCAGGATCGCGCTGGACGCGGCCAAGATCGGGCTGCAGCTCTTCCCCGACTCGACGCACATGGGCCTGTGGGAGTTCGCGGAGGGGCTGGGCGGCGTCAAGAACTACCGGGAACGGGTCGGGCTCGGCCCGATCATCGAACCCGAGACGGGACAGATCATCCGCAAGAGCCGCCTGGCCGAGGCGACCGGCACGATCGGCGCCCATCCCGACCGCGACAGCTCGCTCTACGACGCGATACTCGGCGGCTTCCGCAAGCTCACCAGCGACTACCGCGAGGAGATGAACAACTCGCTCCTGGTGATCACGGCGGGCGAGGACGACGGCAAGGGCACCAAGCTGGCGAAGCTCCTCGACACGCTGCGGCGCGAGTGGAACCCGGACAAGCCCGTACAGATTGTCATCATCGCCTTCGGCAAGGCGGTCGATCACGACAGCCTGTCGCAGATCGCGGCCGCCACGAACGGCTCCCTGCACGAGGCCCAGGAGCCGGGGGAGATCATCGACGTCTTCCTCGCCGCGCTGGCCCGCCGGCTCTGCCACCCCACCTGCAAGCCGACGACATGAGAAAGGGGGCGTTCCGGCGCCCCCTTTCCCGCTCAGATGCCCCACTCAGATGCGCTACTCACATGCGCTGCCAGAGCGCCGGGACGTTGGGCGGCTCCCAGCCGGCCAGCGCGGTGTGGGCCTGGATGCAGCGGTACGTGACGCCGTTGTAGGTCACGACGTTGCCGACCGCGTACGCGGTGCCCGCCTTCCACGTGCCGGAGGGCGTCGTGGGTGTGGGCGTGGGCGTCGGGGTGGGCTTCGGGGTGACGGTCGGGGTCGGGGTGGGCGTCGGGGTGGGCGTCGGGTTGCCGCCACCGCCGCCGATCTGCAGGTCGATGCAGGAGTAGAAGGCATTGGTCGTGTCGGAGATGTTCCAGATCGCCAGTACCTTCTGCCGGCCCGAGTAGCCGGACAGGTTGACCGTGTGCGAGAGCGTCGCGGGCGGCTGCCGGCCGTTGCCCTCGAAGACGGCCACCCGCTTGCCGCCGATGTAGTACTCGTAGTTGAGCGTGGCGTGCCTGGCGGTGAACGTCCAGGTGAAGGTCACCGTGGTGCCCACCTGGGCCACGGGCCACGGCTTGCTGTCGTCGTCGAGCTGGGCGAACTGCGACAGGTTCGCGTTGCAGCTGCGCAGCCCCTTGGGGCCCTCGACGCTCTGCGGCTCGTAGATGATGTTGCCGCAGTCGGGCACCTTGCCCTGGGCGCAGTTGGCCTGCCGGCTGGGTGGGGAGTTGACGTAGCCGTGCGCGAACGCCGGCGTGGTGTTGAACACCGTGGTGGCGACCGCGATCACCACCACGGCGATTGACGTGAGAGTCCTTCTCATTGAAGAGCTCCTTTACATGGGGGGGTTGCTCCGAATGTAAAGGAAACTTTCCTAACGGTAAATGGACAGTCAGGGCTTTGTCAGCGCGTGACGATGAAGTCGTCCGGGTCACGGGGGGCGCGGTCACGCGGCGAGGCGGCCGCGTGCCCCACGGCCACGCAGCCCATCGGGTCCCACGAGCCGGGCAGGTCGAGAACCTCGCGGACGACCGGGCGGCAGAACATCGTGGACGACACCCACGCCGAGCCGAGCCCTTCGACGGCGAGCTGGATGAGGAGGTTCTCGACCCCCGCGCCGGTCGCCACCACGAACATCTCCCGCTCCGACGCGTTGCGCCGATCGTCCCGGTAGGTGTGGGAGCCCTCCATCACCAGGCACGGCACGATCAGATAAGGCGCGTTACGCAGCACGTCGCCCCGCTTGATCCGCTTGGCGATCGACTCCTCGCCGAACCCGTCGCCGCGCAGGTCCTCGATCCAGGCCTCGCGCATGGCATCGAGCAGCTTGGTCCGGGTCTCCGGGGACTCGACCAGCACGAACCGCCACGGCGTCGTGTGGTGCGGCGCGGGCGCCGCGATGCCCGCCGCCACCGCCCGGCGCACCTTCTCCGGATCGACGGGCCGGTCGGAGAACTCCCTGATGGTACGGCGGGCGAACACGACATCCCGCGACCCGTAGCGGAACAGGTCGTCGTCGGCGGGTCGCACCAGCGGCCTGACCCCGGGCCCGTCGTCCTCGGTGACCAGGTGGGACAGCCCGCGCACGATCGCCACGGGGACGCCGTCGAGCTTCCCCTTGACCAGCTCGGCCGCGCCCGCGATCTCGTCGGCCAGCGCGGTGACGGTGGCGTTGAGCTCGTTGCCGTAGCCGTCGGACGTGCCGCGGAAGTCATCGAGCGGGCGTACGCCCGCCGCCCCGATGGCCACGTCGGTGAGCCCGTTGCGCCACGGGCGGCCGAAGGTGTCGGAGACGATCACGCCCGCGCGCACGGGCAGGCCCTTCCTGATGCGCCTGGCCGAGGCGTCGGGGTCCTCGGGCAGGAGCAGCACCGTGCCGGGCTCGGTGTTGGAGGCGTCGACCCCGGCGGCGGCCATGACGAACCCGTGACGGGTCTGCGAGATCACGGTGTCGCCACGCCTGGCCACCACGCGCTCGGTCTCGTCCTGGATCGCCTGGACGCGGTCGGGCGCCCGGCGGATCCGGCCCTCGGCCTTGCTGACGATCTTGGAGGTGACGACCACGATGTCACCGTCGCGCAGGCCGGCGCCCTGGAGCAGGGCCGCGACGTCGTCCCCCGACCGTACCTCGCCGATGCCGGTCACGGGGATCACTTCGAAACGCCGCGCCTGGGTGGACTCGCTCATCGGGCGACCTCCTGGGCGAGGTCGAGGGCGGTGCGGGCGATGTCGGCCGCGGCCTCCGCGTCGTGCATGAGGATCGGCCGGGCGACCACCCGGACGCCGTCGAGCGCGACCCCTTCGTCCTCCTCCGCCACCAGCCAGCCGTCGATCAGCTCCGAGCCGTACAGCTCGAGGACGGCCTGCGCCGTCGTCTCCACGCCGATGGCCGTCAGGCAGGCGTCGGCCATGCCCCTGACCGGCGCGCCGCCGATGATCGGCGAGACGCCGACCACGGTCTTGGGGAGCAGGGCGTCGCGGATGCCCGGGATCTGCAGGATCGTGCCGATGCTCACGACCGGGTTGGACGGCGGCAGGATCACCACGTCGGCCTGCTCGATCGCCTCGAGAACGCCCGGCGCGGGCTTGGCCGTGTCGACCCCCACCAGCGCGAACGACTGCGCCGGGATCGAGGCGCGCAGGCGTACCCACCACTCCTGGAAGTGGACGGCGCGCTTGCCGCGCTCGTCCTCGATCACCACGTGGGTCTCGCAGCGGTCGTCGGACATGGGCAGCAGCCGCACGCCCGGTTGCCAGCGCTCGCAGAGCGCCTGGGTGATCTGTGACAAGGGGTAGCCGGCCTCCAGCATCTGCGAGCGCACGATGTGGGTGGCGAAGTCGCGGTCGCCGAGCCCGAACCACTGCGGCTCCACGCCGTACGCGGCCAGCTCCTCCTTGACGACGTGGGACTCCTTGGCCCGCCCCCAGCCCTGCTCCTCGTCGATGCCGTTGCCCAGGGTGTACATCACGGTGTCGAGGTCGGGGCAGACCCGGAGCCCGAACAGGGTGATGTCGTCGCCCGTGTTGCCGATGACCGTGATCGAGGCGTCTGGCGCGGCCGCGCGCAGGCCACGCAGAAAGCGGGCCCCGCCGATGCCGCCCGCGAGTGACACGATGTGCATGCCGCCCAGTCTTCCATCGGCCCCTGACAAGCCCTTCTCGGGAGGGGTTTTACACAACCTGTTATGAGAGAAATGCCAGGTGTAGACCGAATTGTGAAGGAGGAGCTTCCTGGGACTCCCGCCGCCAAAGTCAGTGATGTGGCAAACTCCCTTCGGACCAATGGGTCGGTTGGGGGTAGTTGTGAGCAAAATTGACGTCGCGCGGCTGAGAGATCCGGCCGCCTGGATGATGCTCGTCGCCGGGTTGCTGACCGTGCTGCTGACGCTGGGCGACATCCTGGCGGGCTCGACCGGGTACGGCCTGACCGTGCGCGCCGCCAGGAACGCTCTGGACCTGACGAACCCCGTCGTGACGGCACTGCTGCTCGGCGCCGTGCTGCTGGTGACCAAGGTCGGCGAGCCGTCGCCCAAGGCCAAGCCGATCATGTACGGGTCGGCGGCCGGGCTCCTGCTGGCCTCGGTGTTCGGCACGCTGTCCGTATTGCTGGGCCTGTTCGCCGGGATCGGCGGCTGGGTGACGGTGCAGCTGGTGCTCCTTGGCGTGCCCTACATCGCGCTGGCCGCCCTCGCGCTCCTCTATCTCCTCCCGCAGGTCCTTCCCACACGGCCCGCGCAGGTCTACAACCAGCCGCAGTTCGGCCAGCAGGCCCCGTACTTCGGGCAGCCGCAGCAGCAGTTCGGCCAGCCCGAGCAGCCCCAGCCGGGCCCCGGCTTCGGCCAGCCCCCTTACCGCCAGCAGCCCCAGTCGGGCCAGCAGCCGGATCACGGGCAGCAGCCGGGTTACGGGCAGCAGCCGCCCTCCGGCGGGTACGCCCAGCCCCAGCCGGTCTCGCAGCCGGGTTACGGCCAGCAGCCCGAGTCCGGCCAGTACGGCCAGCAGCCCGAGTCCGGCCAGTACGGCCCTCAGCCTGAGTATGGTCAGCAGCCCCCGTCGGGCCAGTACGGCGAGCAGCCCCCGTCGGGCCAGTACGGCGAGCAGCCCCATTCCGGCCAGTACGGCCAGCAGCCCCCCAGCTTCGGCGGCCAGCCCGACCCCCAGGCGGCCCAGCCCCAGCACGCCGCCGCGGCGCAGCAGCCCCAGCCGTACCAGTCGCCGCAGATCAGGGGCGCCCTGCCCGCCGCCCCCTCGGACCAGGCCCAGTCTGACCAGTCCTACGCGCCACAGAGCTTCGGCCAGCCGGCCTACGCCCCCGCCGACACGGCTCCGTCGGTCCCGGAGTACAGCACCCCGCCGGCCGCCGAGTACCAGCCCGCCCCGTACGTGCCCGCCGACAGCCAGCCGAACGTCTACGGCCAGCCGAGCCCCAACCCCTACGCGCCCGCCGCGGCCGACCAGTCCAATCCGTACGCCCCGCCCGCCGACCAGCCCAACCCCTACGCCCCGCCCGCGGCCGACCAGCCCAACCCCTACGCTCCGCCCGCGGCCGACCAGCCCAACCCGTACGCCCCGCCCGTCGAGCAGCCCGCCCCGTACGTGCCCGCCGACAGCCAGCCCAACATCTACGGCCAGCCGAGCCCCAACCCCTACGCGCCACCCGCGGACCACCAGCCCAACCCGTACGCCCCGCCGGAGGCCGCGCCCAACGCCTTCGCCGGCCAGGCGTTCCCGACGCCGGCGGCCGACACCGCGCCGAGCGTGCCGTACCCCCCGGCCGCCGAGCAGCAGTCGCACTTCGGCCAGAGCGCCTTCGACTCGCAGGGCGGCCAGCCGTTCA
Source organism: Nonomuraea sp. NPDC050786 (assembly GCF_040654115.1). Lineage (NCBI taxonomy): Bacteria > Bacillati > Actinomycetota > Actinomycetes > Streptosporangiales > Streptosporangiaceae > Nonomuraea > Nonomuraea sp. NPDC050786. Next base: position 126,296 of record NZ_JBFAHJ010000016.1, on the reverse strand, counting down.
CCGGCTACTCCGGCCACGAGTACGCCGCGCCGTACCAGGAGCCCGACCCGCCCGTGGACCCGCGCTCCCAGCAGCTCATGGACGCCTACCAGCAGGCCGAGACGTACCAGCACTCCACGGCCGGCACCCAGCCCGAGCTGCACGTGCCCGATTACGCCAACCAGGCGCCCAGGCCGTACGACGACCCGTTCGGCCACCCGCAGCAGCCGGCGCACGGCGGCTACGAGCCCCAGCAGGGCCAGTACCAGCCCACTCACCAGGCCCAGCAGCAGCAGCCGAGCTGGTCCCAGCCCGAGGGCGGGGACGCGACGATGCGGCTCGACCCCTCGGCTTACGGGTCTCGCCCGGGAGACGACCCGATCGACCCGACGGCCATATACACCCCCAACGAGCCACGCAGGTAACGGACCGGCAATGAACGGTTAAGAGAGAAGGTGGGCAGCGGGCGGGTGTCTATCCCGCCCTGGTACGGTTCGGACCGCTGACACGTTGAAGAAGCCTTGCCGACCCTGAGAGCAAAGGGTGCCGGCCGGGTCTGAACATCACATGCCAAGCACACCGGGGCGAGCTCTGGTCTTTCCCCGGATAGCTGCATGCCGCTTGACGTCGGCTACGGCACACGCGTGTAATTACAACCATGTTGTTACGCCTTCCAGTGGGTGGGTAATAAGGAAGGCGTCCATGGGGGGCTCCATTGCGGGCGGGCGGCAGGGAGGTGTGCAGTGACCGATCCGGTCATCGCACAGGATCAGCTTGACGCTGAAGAACTCGGCTGGCAGGAACGCGCGTTGTGCGCGCAGACGGATCCGGAGGCGTTTTTCCCGGAGAAGGGCGGCTCCACCAGAGAGGCCAAGAAGGTCTGCCGATCATGCGAAGTCCGTGCAGAGTGTCTGGAATACGCACTCGAGCACGATGAGCGGTTCGGCATCTGGGGAGGGTTGTCCGAGCGAGAGCGCAGACGGATCAAGCGCCAGGCCGTTTAGGTATATGGATGACAGGGGTCACGCGGGCGACCGCGTGGCCCCTTTCACATCTCCTGCCGCGTACGTCCTGGTCAGCGGCCCGGGGCGGGCGTGAGGCCGACGAGCTTGGCCAGGAAACGATCGACCTGCTCCTCCAGCGGCGGCCACGGCAGGTCGGGCTGATTGACCCGCATCGACACGGCTCCGTGCACCGCCGCCCTCAGATCGAGTGAGACCACTGCGGCGTCGTCGGCCGGGGCGAGCCCCGCGTCCATGCACCGCCGCACGGCGGCGGTGGTGCGCTCGGCCAGCTCCTGCTTGAACGACATGGCCGCCCGCTGGTTCAGCGTGCTCTCGTGCAGCACCTTGTACAGGCCGGGGTGCCGCTGGACCCACCTGCCCAGCACCAGGACGCGGGCGCGCAGCTTCCCCGCCGGATCGGCGGCGCCGGTCTCGGCCTGATCGACGGCCTCCACGAGTTCGCGATGGAACCTCTCCAGGGCGGCCAGTACGAGCGCGTCCCGGTCGGCGAAGTGGATGTACACCGAGGTCGCCGCGACGCCGATCTCCCGGGCCACCGCGCGCATGGACAGGGCCTGGTCGTCGCCGAGCTCGTCCAGCAGCCGCAGGGCGGCGCCGACGATGTCCTCGCGCAGCCGCTCGCCCTGGCCGCGCGGGTTGCGACCGCGCCGGCCGCCGCGAGGGCCGGCCGGGTCGGCGGAGGTCTCGTCCATAGCGGCCTATTGTAGGCGGACGCACGTTGCACTACAGTCGTAGCGCTACAACCGTTCACATATGGAGGACTTCCATGGAGAACCAGGTGAAGGCGTTGGACCCCGTGTTCGCCGAGATGAGCGCCGCCACCGACCGCCTGCTCTGGGACGAGATCCCGGAGCTGACCGCGCGCGAGAAGGTCCTGCTGTGCCTCACCGCCGACGTCTGCCAGCAGACCCTCGGCCTGCCCTTCCAGCAGCACGTGACGATGGCGTTCGACTGCGGCTTGTCGGCCGACGACCTGCGCGAAGTGCTCCGCTTCGTCGCCTACGACAGCGGCTACCCCGCCGCCCTGACGGCGCTCGCCCGCCTGGTCGAGCTGGAACGCGAGCACGCCCTGCCCTCTCCCACCGGCCAGGGCCACGAGGTGAACGCCGACGGCACGGGCAGCCCGCTCCCCGAGTCGATGCGGCAGGCCGTGGCCGCACTCGACGCGCCGTTCGGCACCTACATGGACCTGCAGTCGCGGATGCGCGCCGGCATGCGGCTGCTGTCCGCCCGTGAGCGCGCGTTCATCACGATGACCGTCGACGTGCTCTTCCAGACCTTGCAGGAGAGCTTCCGCGCTCACCTGACGCGCGCTCTGAGCAACGGCGCCACACCAGAGGAGGCGCGTGCCGTCGTACGGTTCTCCGCCCGGTTCGGCATGACCAAGGCATGGCGCGCCATGCACGTGCTCGACGCCCTGCTCACCGAGGTCGGCGGCGCCCGCGTCTGACGGCTGCCGCGGCGGTCAGGGCGCGCTCGGTGACGATCTTCAGTCACCTCGGTGGCAGCGTGCCGGCGCTGGTCACTCCTGGGCGGGGGGAGCGTCGGTGGGTCCGACGGCGCGTACCGCGATGTAGGAGGTGCGGTGCCCGCCGGTTCCCTCGTACCCCTCTTCGGCCAGCGGCAGGCCGCTGACGGGGTCGACGACGATCCGGCTGGTCCCCGCGACGCCTTCCGATCCCTCGCCCGTACGCGTGAACGCCTGCCCCTTGCGCCCCAGCGGATCGGTGTACTCTCCCAGGGACCGGACGCCGGGCAGGTCGGCCAGGATCCGGTAGGAGGCGGCGCGGACCTGCGGCGACACCGGACCTTCCGGGTTGAAGAGCACCATCCTGACCGCGGCCCACAGTTGCGCGGCGTCGCCTTCCACCATCCCGCCCAGGCCTCCGGAACGGGTCCAGCCGAGGAGTTGCTCCTTGAGCCGCGCGGGATCGGCGGACAGGTTCCTGACGTCCAGATCGGGGTGGGACGTCAGGAAACCCGCCAGGCCACCGGCCATCCGTATGGTCTCCATACGCTCCTGCGGACGGGTGTCGAGGTCCTCGCACGGATGGGCGGGCTGTTCCACGGCCTTGCCGTCAGGACCGACCTTGTAGACCTTGGCAGCCTGCGTGCACAGCGACCGCACCCGGGCAGGGCTGCCGGCCGCGCGCCAGGCGACCGCGTCCTCGGCGCCGGCCGGCTCGGCTCCCAGCTTGCGGTACGCGTACCAGCCGTCGTCGTCCTTGGACGTGGGATACCACCAGGCGTCGACGCGGCGGCTCAGCATCGAGTAGGGCCGCTCCGGCGAGCCCACCTTCTCGACCACGCCGGTCTCCACCTCCATATGGGTGTAACGTCCCCGCGCCTTGTGGGCCTCGCTGCTGTTCGCGGCGAGGATCAGCAGTTCCCTGGCGTCGGCGGGACCGGCGGAGGGGATGCCGATCACCAGCGTGAAAACGAGTGCCAGTGCCGCAGCGGCGGCCCATCCGCCGTAGAGCAGCCGCCTGCCCGGCCTGGTACGTCTGCTGCGGCCCTCATGAGCGGGCCGCAGGAAGCGTGGGCCGGCGCCGCTGCTGCCGTCCTCGTGAACGGGCCGCAGGAAGCGGGGGCCGCCGCTGCTGCCGCCGTCCTCGTGAGCCAGCCGGAGGAAGCGGGCGCGCCCCGCCGCGGCCGCCTGCGGCGTGGGGTCCGGCTCCGCGAACACAATCTCGATCAACTTCAGCTCGTCCATCACCGCTCCCTCATCGGGTTGACGTCACCCAGCGCCTTGCGCAGCTTCTTTCTTGCTCTGTTGACCCGAGACCCGACGGTCCCCACCGGTATGTCCAGCGCGGTAGCGATCTCCTCGTAGCCGAGCCCGCCGAACACGAGCAGGAAGACCACGTCGCGATCGCCCTGCGCGAGCCCTTTCAGCCCGCGCACCAGCTCCGGCCTGCTGGCCTCCGCGGCGAGTTGCGAGATCACGCGCTCCTCGTGTCCCTCGGCGGGGGTCTCGGCCGAGACTTTGCTCAGCGCGTTCAGCCGGCGGCCTTCTCTGCGGCGGTGCCGGGCCACGACATTTGTCGCGATGCCGTACAACCAGGAGCGCACGGTGCCGCGTTCGGGATCGAAGCCGCCTCTGCCGTTGAACGCGATCAGGAAGGCATCAGCGACCAGGTCTTCGACGTGGTCGCGACCGAGGCGGGCGGCCAGATAACGGTAGAGATCCTTGAAGTAGCGGTCGTAAAGGAGCGCGAAAAGGTCGGGGTCGTTCAGCGACCGCTCGACCACGGTGACGTCTTCCATCACGTCACTGGCGTCAGGTGGTGCTGCCATGGCTTCCTTTCGAAGGAGACTGTCGCCCAGAGTTCGCCGCTCTGCCGGTTTTCTTCACGCTCACGTCAGCCGCGTACGTTCACCGGCCCGTCCTCGGGGAACCAGAGGCCGCATGTTCGAAGGCTTCGTGACCGAAAACATCGATGTGGGCGACGCGTCGCTGCACGTCCGCCACGGCGGGGAAGGCTTTCCCGTCCTGCTGTTACACGGGCACCCGCGCACGGCCGCCACGTGGCATCGGGTCGCCCCCCGCCTGGTGCGGCAGGGTTTCACGGTGGTCTGCCCGGACCTGCGCGGTTACGGCAAGTCTCGGGGTCCGGCGCCGACTCCCGATCACTCGGCCCACTCGAAACGTGCCATGGCGGGGGACATGGCACGTCTCATGCGGGCGCTGGGCCACGAGCGATTCGCCGTGGCGGGTCACGACCGCGGAAGTTACGTGGCCTTGCGGCTGGCGCTCGATCATCCGGCGGACGTCGTGCGCCTGGCCCTGCTCGACTGCATCCCGATCAGCGAGCACCTCAGGCGGGCGAACGCCAAGTTCGTGAGCAGTTGGTGGCATTGGTTCTTCTTCGCACAACCGGAGATCCCGGAGCGCGTCATCAACGCTGATCCGGACGGCTGGTACCACGGCGACCCGGCGAAGATGGGGCAGGAGAACTATGACGAGTGGCGCGCGGCCACGCGCCGCCCCGAGGTGGTGCGGGCCATGCTCGAGGACTATCGAGCCGGCCTCGCCGTGGACCGGCACGACGAGGAGGCCGATCATGCCGCCGGAAAGCGCGTGACGTGTCCCCTGCTGGTCCTGTGGTCGCTCCGGGACGATCTCGAGGAGCTGCACGGGGATCCCGTGGCGATCTGGCGGGACTGGGCGACGGATGTGCGGGGACACGGCATCGACTCGGGGCACCACATGGCGGAGGAGGCTCCGGAGGCACTGGCCACGGCGCTCTCGGACTTCTTCTCGCCGGAGCGGTCCACGGCCCCGCGGCCGGTGAGCGCGAGATCTCAGCGGCGGTCGTCGTAGCCGGGGTCGACGGTCTCCGGGGAAAGGCCCAGGAGGGTGGCCACCTGTTCCACCACCGTGTCGTGGACCATGGCGCCCAGGGTGTCCCGGTCTCTCGCCCTGGCCTCCAGCGGCCGCCGGTAGACCACGATCGAGGCCGGGCTCTGGCCGCTCGCCGCGTCCGCGCGGCCGAACGGGATCGGGTCCGGGCTCAGGCTGGGACCGTCGCCCAGCTCGCTCAGCGGCGGGACCTCCTCCACCGCGAACTCCACCGCCGAAAGCTGGCGCTCCCAGCGGGGGCGGAGCCGGTCCACCGCGTCCAGCACGAGGTCGTCGAAGCGCTCGCTGCGGGACTTGGACATGGGCACGTGGGAGGGCGCGAGCGGGCCGCGGAGGCCGCGACCGTGGCGATCGCGCCGTCTGGGGCCGCGCTGCTGAGTCACGAAAGCAAGTTTAGGGTCTGGTCCAGTCGCTCTGGGGAGTGGTGTGACCCCGAAAACCTGACGGCCCCGTCTCGGGCGGCGGTCGTCTGGAGGCGGGCTCTCGGGGGCGGCAGGCCGGGTGCGGAAGGAGGAAGGGTTGCGGGCAGAGGACTGGAGGCGGAACGCATGCCCGGAATACGGCTCGTGGGCGGCGCCGGGGAAGGGCGATCGCCCGTTGATTTCGGGGTTTCCGGTGCCGGGGTCTTCGGGGCATGTGGGTGGAAAGGCTGCGACAGGTGTCCGAATTGTGGCGACACGCTCGTTAAGAGCGCTCAGATAGTGGCGCCTCGCACTCTTACCAGATACGGTCCCTCCGTGAGCCCCGTCCGCCGCTGTTCCCGCACCGCCTGCAGTCAGCCTGCCGTCTTCACGCTCACGTACGTATACGCCGACTCGACCGCTGTTCTCGGCCCCCTGGCGACGTACGCGGAGCCACACTGTTACGACCTGTGCGCCGAACACGCCGAGCGACTGACCGCCCCCCGCGGCTGGGAGGTGGTACGCCTGCCGACGGACGGCGCGTCCCCGAGTTCCGACGATCTCGAGGCGCTGGCGAACGCGGTCAGGGAGGCCGCGCGGCCCTCGCCGTCCGGTGGCGGCGAGCCGGTCGGTCAGGGCGTCGAGGTCGGCCGCCGAGGGCATCTGCGCGTGCTGCGCTCGGCCCAGCAGCACCGCGGCGACAGATAGGCCGCCTGAGCCGCGCCCGTGCAAGCCGCCTGACCCCCTGCCGGCGGACCGGGCCGCCGGTGGAATTCCGCCTGCACACCAGCGCCTACGCCTCCCGGCCACGATGGGAGCCGTTCCCGGACCCTATGGCTCACCCAGGATCGCTAAGCTGACGAAAGACGCGCGGTAATCACGGAGAAACGACCTAGGGCGGAGCTGGAGAGTGGGCGACCTCGCCAAGATCTTCAAAGCGTACGACGTTCGCGGCGTGGTGCCCGACGAGCTCGACGAGCCGACCGCCGAGGCCGTGGGAGCGGCCTTCGTCGAGGTCACCGGGGCCGAGTCGGTCGTCGTCGCGCACGACATGCGTGAGTCCTCCGGCCCGCTGGCCGACGCGTTCATCCGCGGCGCACGTTCGCGCGGCGCCGATGTCGTGCACGCGGGGCTCGGCTCCACCGATCTGCTCTACTACGCCAGCGGGAGCCTCGGGCTGCCCGGCGTGATGTTCACCGCCAGCCACAACCCCGCCCGCTACAACGGCATGAAGATGTGCCGGTCGGGCGCGGTGCCGATCGGCGGCGACACCGGGTTGCGCGAGATCCGCGACAGGGCCGCCGAGCTGGTGGGCACCACCGCCGCGCCCGGCGGGTCGTTGATCGAGAAGGATCTGCTGCAGGGCTACGCCCACCATCTGCGCACGCTCGTCGACCTCACCGGCATCCGGCCGCTCAAGGTCGTCGTGGACGCGGGCAACGGCATGGGTGGCCACACCGTGCCCGCCGTGTTCGAGGGGCTGCCGATCGAGCTGACCCCGCTCTACTTCGAGCTGGACGGCACCTTCCCCAACCACGAGGCCAACCCCATCGAGCCGCAGAACCTCGTCGACCTCCAGCGGGCCGTCGTCGAGAGCGGGGCCGACATCGGGCTGGCGTTCGACGGCGACGCCGACCGGTGCTGGGTGATCGACGAGCGCGGGGAGTCGGTCTCGCCGTCGGCCGTCACGGCGCTGGTCGCCGCGCGGGAGCTGGCCAAATATCCGGGGGCGACGATCATCCACAACCTGATCACGTCGCTCGCGGTTCCCGAGCTCGTGCGCGAGCACGGCGGCGTGCCCGTGCGCACGCGGGTCGGGCACTCGTTCATCAAGGCCGAGATGGCCCGCACCGGAGCCGTCTTCGGCGGCGAGCACTCGGCTCACTACTACTTCCGCGACTTCTGGTTCGCGGACTCCGGGATGCTGGCGGCGCTGCACGTGCTGGCCGCGCTCGGCGAGCAGGAGCGGCCGCTGTCGGAGGTGGTGGAGGTCTACTCCCGCTACCACGCCTCGGGCGAGCTCAACAGCGCCGTGGCCGACCAGGGCGACGCCTTGCGGCGCGTGCGGGAGGCGTTCGCGGGGCGGGGGGAGTTCGACGAGCTCGACGGGCTGACCGTGACCGGGCCCGGCTGGTGGTTCAACCTGCGGGCGTCCAACACCGAGCCGCTGCTCAGGCTGAACGCCGAGGCGGCCGACGAGACCGAGATGAAGGCGATCAGGGACGAGGTCCTCGCCATCGTGGGAAGGGTGTCAGAGTGAAGATCGACGACTGGTTGCTGGAGATCCTGGCCTGTCCGGCGTGCAAGGCTCCGCTGCGTGCCGAGACCGAGGCCGAGGAGCTGGCCTGTACGGGCTGCGGCCTGATCTATCCGGTACGGGATGACATTCCCGTCCTGCTCGTCGACGAGGCCAGGAAGCCGTGACCTGGGAGCCGGAGCGGCTCGACGACCAGCGTCACCTCAGCGAGGCCGACCCCGCCGGGATGCTGCCGGCGGTCGCGGCCTCCGCGGCCCACGTACGCACCGGCTACCGCACCGCCGTCGAGGCCGAGGTGGTCGGCCGCCTGACCGGCCACGGGCGCCCGCGTGCCATCGTGGTCGCGGGCGTGGGCGGCTCGGCCGTCGCCGGCGACATCCTGGCGGCGGTCGCCGGCAACGGCGCGCCGCTGCCGATCCTGCCCCTGCGCTCCTACCAGCTCCCCGGCTGGGTGGGGGCCGCCGACCTGGTCGTCGCCGTCTCCGGCTCCGGCGCGGCGGAGGAGACGCTCTCCGTCGCCACCCAGGCCGTGCGGCGCGGCGCCACGCTGCTCGGCGTGGGCGCTCCCGGCTCCCCGCTGGAGGCCATCGCCACCCAGGCGTCGGCCCCCTACGTGCCGGTGCCCGTCACCGGCCAGTCCAGGGCCAATCTCTGGCTGCTGGCCACCCCCCTCATCGTGGCCGCGGCCGGGCTGCGGCTCGTCCAGGCCGACGCCGAGCTGTTCGAACGGGTGGCCAAGACGCTGGAGGACATGGCGCATCGGTGCCGGCCGTCCAGCGAGTCGTTCATCAACCCGGGCAAGTCCCTGGCCATGGACCTGGCCGAGAGCGTGCCGATGATCTGGGGGTCGTCGGCCCTGGCGTCGGTGGCGGCGTACCGGCTGGCCTGTCAGCTCAACGCCAACGCGAAATATCCCGCCATCCACGGCGAGCTGCCCGAGGCCGACCACAACCAGATCGTGGCCTTCGACGGGCCGCTGGCCGAACGCGACATCTTCGCCGAAACGGCGGGGCGCACGCTGAGGCTCGTCGTGCTGCGCGACGTCGACGAGCATCCGCAGGTGGCGAAGCGGCGCGAGGCGTCCGTACGGCTCGCGACCGAGCGCGACGTGCCGGTGACGGAGCTCGCGGCCGAGGGCGTGCACCCGCTGGAACGGGTGGCCACACTGATCGCGCTCGGCGACTACGCGAGCACGTATCTGGCCCTGGGGTACGGCATCGATCCGACCCCCGTGTCGGCGATCACTGAGCTGAAGGCCAGAATTTCGCAATAGGATCCCTTTTCAGGCCTTTGTACATGATCTTTATGAGTGGAGAAGATCGGTGAGCGCGAGCGGCGGAACGAAAGCGATCATTGCGGCATTGTCCGCGAACCTGGCAATCGCCGTGTCGAAATTCGTGGCCGCCTTCTTCACGGGGTCCTCCTCGATGCTGGCGGAGGGCATCCACTCGGTGGCCGACTCGGGCAACCAGGTGCTGCTGCTGATCGGTGGCAAGCGGGCGGCCAAGGCCAGCACCAAGGAGCACCCTTTCGGCTACGGGCGCGAACGTTACTTCTACGCCTTCGTGGTGGCCGTGGTGCTGTTCACGATCGGCGCGGCGTTCTCCCTCTACGAGGGCATCCACAAGATCACCGATCCGCAGAAGGTGGAGGCGCCGATCTGGGCGTTCGCGGTGCTGATCTTCGCGATCATCGCCGAGGGGTTCTCGTTCCGTACGGCGATCAAGGAGTCGAACGGGATCCGCGGCAAGCTGTCGTGGGTCACCTTCGTGCGCCGGTCCAAGTCGCCCGAGCTGCCGGTCATCCTGCTGGAGGACCTGGGAGCGCTGCTCGGTCTGGTCTTCGCGCTGTTCGGCGTGACACTGGCGGTGATCACCGACGACGGCACCTGGGACGGCATCGGCACCCTGATGATCGGCGTGCTGCTGGCCGTGATCGCGATCGTGCTGGCCGTGGAGACCAAGTCGCTGCTGGTCGGTGAGGGCGCCACGCCGGAGATGGAGGCGCAGATCCGGACCGCGCTGGAGAGCGCGCCCGAGGTGGCCAGGATCATCCACATGCGTACGCTGCACCTGGGCCCGGAGGAGCTGCTGGTGGCGGCGAAGATCGCGGTGGCGCGCGACGACACGGCGGCCGAGGTCGCCCATGGCATCGACGAGGCCGAACGCCGCATCCGCGAGGCCGTGCCGATCGCCCGCGTCATCTACCTGGAGCCTGACCTGGACCGCCTGCGCGCCAACCCCTCGAGCTCGCCCTCCGAGGCCACCTCGAGCTGAAGCCGGCGGCCTCCTATGAGGCGAGTCGGGCCGGCCCCAGCCAGGGAAGGCGCAGGCGGCGCCGGGAGGAGCGGCCCAGGGTGATGAACGCCTCCGCCTGCAGCGCCGAGATCCCGATGCGCGGCAGGTCGCGGGCGTTGGGATAGACCACGAAACGGGGCTCCCAGATCGGCCGGAACTTGGCGTTGAACCGATACAGCGACTCGATCTGGAACCAGTGCGACAGGAAGATCAGCAGCGCCCGCCACGCACGCAGCACCGGACCGGCCCCGAGGCGCTCCCCGCGGGCGAGGACCGCGCGGAACATGGCGAAGTTCAGTGAGACCTGCGTGATGCCCAGGGCGGGCGCGGCCTGGAGGGTCTTGGCGATCAGCAGTTCGTTGAGCCCCGGCTCGGCGTCGCGGTCGCGCCGCATGAGGTCGAGCGAGATGCCGCGCGGCCCCCAGGGCACGAAGTGCAGCACGGCCCTGAGCTCGCCGTCCTTCTGAGCGGTGGCCACCAGGCAGTCGGCGTCCGCCGGGTCGCCGAAGCGGCCGAGCGCCATGGAGTAGCCGCGTTCGGTCTGGGTGCCGCGCCAGGAGTCGGCGGCCTGCCGGATGCGCTCCCTCTCCGGGTCGGTCAGGTCCGCGGTGCGGAGCACGCGGCAGGTGTAGCCGGCCCGCTCGGTCCTGTTGACCATCTGCCGGACATTGCGCATCGCGCGGCCTTCCAGCGTGAAGTCGGCGACGTCGATCACGGCCTCGTCGCCGATCTCGAGCGCGGACATCCGGGCCTCACGGGTCCACACCTCGCCGCCGGTCTCGCCGCAGCCGATGACAGCGGGCACCCAGGCGTGCCGCCTGGCCTCGTTCATGAACGTCTTGATCGCCGCGGGCCACGCCTCGCGGTCGCCGATCGGGTCGCCGCTGGCCAGCATGACCCCCGACACCACGCGGTAGGCGATGGCCGCCTTCCCGGAGGGGGAGAAGAGCACGCTCTTGTCGCGCCGCAGCGCGAAGTAGCCGAGCGAGTCCCGTTCGCCGTGCTGGGCGAGCAGGGCGCGCAGGCGCCGCTCGTCGTCCTCGGTGAGCTCCGCGATCGGGTGTTCGGGGCGCAGCGCCAGGTAGAGCGTGGTGACGGCGGTGAGCGTGCCGAGCGCGAGCAGGGAGAAGTAGACCAGGTCGGAGACCCGCTCGGCGGTGAACGTGACCGGCCCTTCGATGCCCACCAGGCCGAGGAGTACGTGTTCGAGGCGGTCGAGCACGCTCGGATCGCCCACGAGCACCCGGGGCCGGGCACTGATGATCACGTAGCCGAGACCTATGTCGAGGGCGCCCAGCACGAGCAGGTTCCCCAGGGCCCGCCAGCGCGAGCGCGGGTCGGGGAGCGCGGAGAACTCGCGTCTGCCCATCACCAGCACGGCCAGCAGGGCGAGGCTGATCACGCCCGAGGCGGGACGCAGGTGGATGAAGCTCACGACGGCGCTCGCGGGCAGCAGCACCACGACGGCACGCCAGGCCTGCACCTTCCCCCGGCGCAGCGCGTGCGCGATCATCACCAGCATGATGCCGACGACCAGGGAGGACGCCCTGGCGACGGTCGAGACGATGCCCGGCAGGAAGTCGGACCACTCGCCCATCCGGGTGTGCTCCAGATGCGGGAACACAGCCTTGCCGATGTCCAGCAGGCCGATCGCCAACGACGCGTAACCGGCGACGGCTGGGATCCAGGAACGCTTCACATCCCACATTGAAGACCTGGCTCGATAATGCGCATGTTAACTCTCCGCTTACACTCCGACAGATATCCCATACCCATGGGACTAACCTCGATCGGGTTGCTGGTCACGACGGCGGTGCTCGCGGTCGCGGCACTGGTGGCGACGGTGTTGCTGTGGCCGCGGCTGAGCGCGAGCAACGTGCCGGCGGTGCTGGGCCGGGTCGGCGTGCTGGCCGTCTGCCAGGTGCTCACCCTGGCCGCCCTGGGGCTGGCGCTGAACTCGTACTTCGCCTTCTACAGCTCCTGGGGCGACCTGCTGGGCACCGACACGGCGACGGCGCCGATCACGGTCGCCGCCACGGGGCTGCAGGTGCTCGGCAGTCGCGCGGTGCCCGGCGGGCGGATCGAGCAGGTGATCATGCCGGGGGCGTCCACGCGGCTGAGCTCGGAGGCGTACGTCTTCCTGCCGTCGGCGTACCTGAAGCACAAGACGGAGCACTTTCCCGCGATCATCGCCCTCACCGGCTACCCGGGTGATCCGCGCAACCTCATGACCCGGATGGACCTGCCGGGGCGGATGGCGAAGGCGATCGCTTCGGGCGAGGTCAAGCCCACGATCCTGGTCATGATGCGGCCCAGCGTGGTGCTGCCGCGCGACACCGAGTGCGTGGACGTGCCGCGAGGGCCGCAGGTGCAGGCGTACTTCGCGAACGACGTCAAACAGGACATGATCGCTCACTACCGGGTGGCCCCGGATCGGGATTCCTGGGGCATCCTGGGCGGCTCGACCGGCGGTTACTGCGCGCTGAAGATCGTCATGAGCCATCCCGAGCAGTTCTCCGCGGCCGTCTCGCTGTCGGGCTACTTCAAGACGATCATCGACCGCACCACCGGCGATCTGTTCCATGGGGACAAGTCGCTCGAGCAGCGCAACGACCTCATGTGGCGGCTGGCGAACCTGCCGGCGCCTCCCGTCAAGGTGCTCGTCACCAGCAGCAAGAAGGGCGAGAGCGACTATCCCGCGACCGTGCGCTTCCTGGGGGCGGTGCGGCCGCCCATGCAGGGGTCGTCGCTCTTCCTGCCCAGCGGCGGCCACAACTTCAACACCTGGAACCGGGAGCTCCCGCAGGCCCTGCCCTGGCTGGCCCAGCAACTCGTCAGCCCCGCCGCCTGAGCGGTTTGCGCTGTGGAGTGGGGTCCTCTACGGGTGGCTCCTCAGGGAGCGGCACGGGCACGCTGGTGGGGTGGGGATCGAGCGCGGCGTGCCGGGGGGTCAGCGGCCTGACGGGCGGAGCAGGCGGAGCGCCTTCTCCTTCTCGAAGTCGAGGGCCCGGCGCGGCACCTGGATGCGCCCGATCCGTACCCCGAGGTCGCGTACGGCCGAGGCCACCGCGGGCTCGGTCAGCACCCGCAGCGCGAACGCCAGCTCGGCCGGCGAGACGTCGAACCGCTTCTCCAGCTCCACCCCCTGTGCCACCGCGGCCAGCTCTTCCGGGCCGAACCGCCGGTGCGCCCCCTGCTCGCGCACCGGCGGCAACAGGCCGAGTGCCTCCCGATATCGGAGCATTCGCGGGGACATGCCGAGCCGCTTGGCGGCCTCAGTGATGCGCATCCTTACATTCTTACGTCAGCTTTGCGTGCCTGAAGATGCGACCCCGCCGACAGGCCGCCTAAACTCTGTGGCGACAACCATCCGCGACGCGAGGGAAAACCCATGGACTTCAAGGTCGCAGACCTTTCACTGGCCGACTTCGGCCGCAAGGAGATCCGGCTCGCCGAGCACGAGATGCCCGGCCTCATGGCGGTCCGGAAGGAGTACGCGGCCTCCCAGCCCCTTCGCGGCGCGAAGATCATGGGCTCCCTGCACATGACGATCCAGACTGCCGTCCTCATCGAGACGCTGGTCGCCCTCGGCGCCGAGGTCCGCTGGGTCAGCTGCAACATCTTCTCCACGCAGGACCACGCCGCCGCCGCGGTGGTCGTCGGCCCCAATGGCACCGTTGACGACCCGCAGGGCGTGCCGGTGTTCGCCTGGAAGGGCGAGACGCTGGAGGAGTACTGGTGGTGCACCGAGCAGGCCCTCACGTGGCCTGACGGCGACGCCCCCAACATGATCCTCGACGACGGCGGCGACGCCACGCTGCTGGTCCACAAGGGCGCCGAGTACGAGAAGGCGGGCGCCGTGCCGGCCGCCACCGCGGAGGACCCCGAGGAGTGGCACGTCATCATCGACCTGCTCACCCGCACGGTCGGTGCCGACAAGCGGTGGACGCGGATCGCCGAGAGCATCAAGGGCGTCACCGAGGAGACCACCACCGGCGTGCACCGCCTCTACGAGATGCACAAGAACGGCCAGCTCCTCTTCCCGGCCATCAACGTCAACGACTCGGTCACCAAGTCGAAGTTCGACAACAAGTACGGCTGCCGCCACTCCGTCATCGACGGCCTCAACCGCGCCACCGACGTGCTGATCGGCGGCAAGGTGGCCGTGGTCTGCGGCTACGGCGACGTCGGCAAGGGCTGCGCCGACGCCCTTCGCGGCCAGGGCGCCCGGGTCATCGTGACCGAGATCGACCCGATCTGCGCGCTGCAGGCGGCCATGGACGGCTTCCAGGTGACCACGCTGGACGAGGTCGTCGGCATCGCCGACATCTTCGTGACGGCCACCGGCAACTTCAACATCATCACCGCCGCCCACATGGCGAGGATGAAGCACCAGGCGATCGTCTCCAACATCGGCCACTTCGACAACGAGATCGACATGGCCGGCCTCGCCAAGCTGCCCGGCATCGTCAAGAACAACATCAAGCCGCAGGTCGACGAGTGGGTGTTCGAGGACGGCCACTCGATCATCGTCCTCGCCGAGGGCCGCCTGATGAACCTCGGCTGCGCGACCGGCCACCCGAGCTTCGTCATGTCCAACTCGTTCACCAACCAGGTGATCGCGCAGATCGAGCTGTTCACGAAGACGTCCGAATACCCGATCGGCGTCTACACCCTGCCCAAGCATCTGGATGAGAAGGTCGCCCGCCTGCACCTCGACGCCCTGGGCGTCAAGCTCACCGAGCTGACCAAGGAGCAGGCCGCCTACATCGGCGTCCACGTCGAGGGCCCCTACAAGTCCGACCACTACCGGTACTAAATTGAAGCTTTCAGGCTCCGGAGGGGTTCCCCCTTCCGGAGCCGTTCCGTACGAGCGCTCAAAACCTTAAGAACCTTCTTTCTGTACGGCTGCGCACGGTGGGCCGCACGCGCCGACGTGGGTCGCCGTCCGTCATGGCCGGTCGTGAAGGCTCACGGGCCGGTCGCCGTGACGACGCGTGTTCTTGGCCGTCTTCTTCGCTCAAAGGGCTGGCATGGATCTCTGGGAAAGCGGTGAGCGGCAGATCTCCTGGGCCGCTCGTTCGATGCCGGTGCTCACGGCGATCGGAGAGCGGTTCGGGCTCGAGCGGCCGCTGGACGGGTTGAAGATCGCTGCCTGCCTGCACGTCACCGCCGAGACAGCCGTGCTCCTGGGGGCGTTGAAGGCGGGAGGGGCCGAGATCGCGCTGGCCGCGTCCAATCCGCTGTCCACCCAGGACGACGTGGCCGAGGCGCTGCGGATGTACGGGATCGGCGTGCACGCGCGGGCCGGGGTCGATCGGGCCACCTACTACCGGCACATCCACCAGGCGCTCGATCTCGAGCCCGATCTCGTGCTCGACGACGGGTGCGATCTGGTGAACATCCTCCACACCGAGCGCACCGATCTGCTCGAAGGCGTCGGCGGTGGCTGCGAGGAGACCACCACCGGGATCATCAGGCTGCGGCAGATGGCCGCGGAGGGCGCCTTGCGGTTCCCCATGGTGGCCGTGAACGACACGCGTACCAAGCGCATGTTCGACAACCGTTACGGCACCGGGCAGTCGACGCTCGACGGCATCATGCGCGCCACCAACACCATGCTCGCCGGTCGCACGGTCGTCGTGGCCGGGTTCGGGTTCTGCGGGCGGGGCGTGGCCGAGCGGGCCAAGGGGTTCGGGGCGCGGGTGATCGTGACCGAGATCGACGCCGTCAAGGCGCTCGACGCGACCCTGCAGGGCTACGAGGTGCGGCCGATGGCCCAGGCCGCGATGGCCGGCGACCTGTTCGTCACCGTGACCGGCAACCGCGACGTGATCAGGGCCGAGCACCTGTCGGTCATGAAGGACGGCGCGATCCTGGCCAACGCCGGGCACTTCGACGTGGAGATCGACGTGCGGGCGCTGGACGAGCTGGCCGCCGAGGTGCACCGCGGGGTGCGGCCCAACACCGACGAGTACGTCATGCCCGACGGCCGGCGGCTGCTGCTGCTCGCCGAGGGGCGGCTGGTGAACCTCACCGCGGCCGAGGGGCATCCCGCGGCCGTCATGGACATGTCGTTCTCCGCGCAGGCCCTCGCCGTGGCCTGGCTGGCGGGCGAGCGCTTCCGCCTTGACCCTGGCGTGTACGACGTTCCCGAGGAGATCGACCACGAGGTGGCCAGGCTCAAACTGGCCGCCGCCGGCATCGGCATCGACGTCCTGACTCCCGAGCAGGAGGACTACCTGCACTCCTGGCGCGTCGGCTCCTAGCCGGCCCCGTTCGAGAGGGGGGCTAAAGGGCGGACTGCATTTCCTGCATGCGGCGGATCTCGGCCGCCTGGGTCACGCTGACGTCGGTGGCCAGCTCCTCCACGCGGATGTGGGAGCCGCTGGTCAGCACCTGCTCCGACATCTTGATCGCCCCAAGGTGGTGGTTGATCATCAGTTCCAGGAACATCCGGTCGAAGTCCTTGCCCGTGGCCGCCTTCAGCGCCTCCATCTGCTCGGGCGTGGCCATTCCCGGCATCCCGGCGTGCGCGGCGTGGTGGTCGGGCACCGTCTGCTGCTGCTCCCGCAGCCAGGTCGTCATGAACTGGATCTCCGGCCCCTGGGCGTCCTTGATCCGGCCGGCCAGGCTCTTCAGCTTGGCCGAGCCGGCCCTGCTGGGCGCGAGGAGGGACATGTCCAGGGCCTGCCGGTGATGGACGATCATGTCCTGGACGTACTTGATGTCGGCCGCGTTGGCGGTGGGCGCGGGGACCGCGGTGGCGGCCTCGCTCGGCGACAGCGTCTTGGCCTGCTCGCCGGGGCGGCCGGGAGCGATCACCGGCGCAGTCGAGTCGGCACGCGGCGCCTGCGGCGGGGAGCTGCAGCCTGAGAGGGCAACGACCGTGCCCATGACGACTATGAGCGCGGCGCGCACCCAACCTCCCTGACTGACTCGGTCGAGAATGCGCACTCTAGGCGAAAAGGGGACAACTTCAAAGAGGGCGAACAGGAACAAAAATTGACAACTTGTCTGCTGGCCTGTTGAGGCCGGAGAAGCGAGGATGACGTAGATTTATGCCCCCTTTATAGGAGGATCGCGAGTGTTCACCCTCCGCAGGGCCCTCACCCTGGTGGCGTCGGTTGCGCTGCTGGGCGGCGTCGCCTTACCGGTCCAGGCCGCGGACATCCCGGCTCCCGGCGAGATCGTCATGAGCCCCAACATCAAGCACGTCACCAACGTGCCCAAGCCCGAGGCGCTGGCCGACATCCACACGGACATGGCCTTCCAGGGCGACTACGCCTACGTGGGCAACTACTACGGCTTCTCGATCTACGACATCAAAGACCCGAAGCGGGCGTCGCTGGTCAGCTCCGTGGTCTGCCCAGGCGGCCAGATGGACGTCACCGTCTACGGCAACCTGCTGTTCGGCTCCGTGGACTCCTCGCGGAACAACGACTCGTGCAGCAGCACCTCCCAGCCGGCCTCCGTCAAGGAGTCGTGGGAGGGCATCCGCATCTTCGACGTCTCCGACAAGGCGAACCCGAAGTACATCAAGTCGGTGGAGACGAACTGCGGCTCCCACACGCACACGCTGGTGCCCGACCGCAGGCGCGAGAACGTCTACCTCTACGTCTCCTCCTACGCGCCGAACGCGTCGTTCCCCGACTGCCAGCCGCCCCACGACCTGATCTCGATCATCAAGGTGCCGCTGCGTGACCCGACGGCGGCCACGGTGATCGCGACGCCGAACCTCTTCCCCGACGGCGGCAACCCCGGCCTCCCGCTGCCGTACCCCGACGGCAAGTCCGCCACCACCGGCTGCCACGACATCACGGCCTACCCGGAGAAGGGCATCGCCGCGGGCGCCTGCATGGGCGAGGGCATCCTGCTCGACATCCGCGACCCCGAGCAGCCCAAGGTCACCGCCAAGGTGCGCGACGACACGAACTTCGCGTTCTGGCACTCGGCCACCTTCAACAACGACGGCACGAAGGTCATCTTCACCGACGAGCTCGGCGGCGGCACCAGGGCCACCTGTAATGAGGCCATCGGCCCGAACCGGGGCGCCAACGCGTACTACGACATCGTGAACGGGCAGCTCCAGTTCAGGAGCTACTTCAAGATCCCGCGCTACCAGGCCGACACGGAGAACTGCGTGGCGCACAACGGCTCGCTGATCCCGGTCAAGGGCCGGGACATCATGGTGCAGGCGTGGTACCAGGGCGGGATCTCGGTGGTCGACTTCACCGACTCGGCGCACCCGCAGGAGATCGCCTTCTTCGAGCGCGGCCCCGACAGCACCGCGCCGGCGCTCAGCGGCGGCTTCTGGTCGGCGTACTACTACAACGGCTACATCTACGGGTCCGACTTCAACCTGGGCCTGGACGTCCTGAAGATCAACGACTGGCGTACCAACCGGGCGAACGGCGTGCGGATGCGCTCCCTGAACGCGCAGACCCAGGCGTCGTATCCCGAACACGGCCACTGATTGTCAGGCGGCGAGGGCCCCACGCGGGTCCTCGCCGTCTTCGTTCCGTCCGGACACATGATCTAGGAGGCTCCGGAGTGTCCAATCCGCGCCGCGCCCTCGTGGTGGCCGCGGCAGCCGTCGCGCTTGCGCTGACGGCAATGCCCGCCATGGCCGCCGACATCCCACCGCCCGACACCGTGGTCAACAGCCCCAACGTGACCCACGTGCTGAACATCCCCAAGCCCGCCCCGCTCGCCTCGACGATCAACACCGACATCGCGTTCCAGGGCGACTACGCGTACGTCGGCAACTACGGCGGCTTCTCGATCTACGACATCAGCAACCCGAAGAAGGCCAAGCCGGTCAGCTCCGTCGTCTGCCCCGGCGCCCAGATGGACGTCACCGTCTACGGCAACCTGCTCTTCACCGCCGTCGACTCCTCGCGCAGCGACGACTCGTGCAACAGCACGGGGCTGAGCGCCGACCACAAGGAGGCCTGGGAAGGCGTCAGGATCTTCGACGTCTCCGACAAGGCCAGCCCGAAGTACATCAAGTCGGTCGAGACCAACTGCGGCTCCCACACCCTGACCCTGGTGCCGGGCAAGGGCCGCGACCGGTACAAGAACGTCTACATCTACGTCTCGTCCTACAACCCGAGCGCGGCCTTCCCCGACTGCCAGCCGCCGCACGACAAGATCTCGATCATCAAGGTGCCGCTCAAGGACCCGGCCTCAGCCGCGGTCGCGGCCACCCCGGTGATCTTCCCTGACGGCGGCAACGAGACCCAGCCGGGCCTGCTGCTGCCGACCAGCGGCTGCCACGACATCACCGCCTACGCCGAGAAGGACATCGCGGCGGGCGCGTGCATGGGTGACGGCGTGCTGTTCGACATCTCGGACCGGCTGAACCCGAAGGTGACCGCCAGGACCACGGACCCGAACTTCGCGTTCTGGCACTCGGCCACCTTCAGCAACGACGCCAAGAAGGTCGTCTTCACCGACGAGCTCGGCGGCGGCGGCGCGGCCACCTGCAACGAGGCGATCGGGCCGAACCGCGGCGCGGACGCGATCTATGACATCTCGAACGGGCAGTTCACGTTCAAGAGCTACTTCAAGATCCCGCGCTACCAGGCCGACAGCGAGAACTGCGTCGCGCACAACGGCTCGCTCATCCCCGTCAAGGGCCGGGACATCATGGTCCAGGCCTGGTACATGGGCGGGCTCTCGGTCTGGGACTTCACCGACGCCGCCAACCCGAGGGAGATCGGCTACTTCGAGCGCGGTCCCCGCTCGGCGGGCGGTGGCGGCGGCATCTGGTCCGCGTACTACTACAACGGCTACATCTACGGGGCCGACTTCCACGAGGGCCTCGACGTCATCAGGATCAACGATCCGCTCACGGACAGCGCCAGGGGAGTCCGTACCGACCGGCTGAACGTGCAGACCCAGGAGTCGTACCGGAACGGCTGGCACGACTGACGGGTCCCCCTCACTGGGGCGGCGCGAACCCGCCCGGAGTCGCCTTCGGCGGCTCCGGCGCGGGTGCGGCCGGAACCTGGTGGTGGTGGTTCGGCTGAGGCGGCGCATAGGGCGCCGGCGGCTGGTACGGCGCCGCAGCCGGAGGCCGGTACGGGCCTGATGCCGGTTGCTGGTACGGGCCCGGCTGCTGATACGGAGGCTGAGGGCCTTGGGGTGCGAGGCGGTTGCCGTTGCGTAGCGCGAGGCGCATCTGCTCCCTCCTGCGGCGCTCGGCCAGGACGGCGCTCAGGTACGCGTGCGGCGGCACCCCGGCCGGCGCGGCGGGCGAGACGAACGCCGCCACCTGGGTCGCGATCCGCACCCCCATCTCATGCCGGACCTGCGGCGACAGGTCGTGCCATCGCGACAGGTACTGCCTGGCGGCCTGCGCCACCTCGTCGGGCAGCCGGGAGAGCTCCAGCGTGGCCGCCCAGCTCGCCAGCGGCGGCGGCATCTCGATGAACTGCCCATGGTCGCGCGGCGCCCGCTCGGAGATCACGATGGTGCCCGCGAAGATGTCGCCGAGCCGCTTGCCCCGCTGCGAGACCAGCGACGAGATCAGCGCGGGAGCCCCGGAGAGCATCCAGAACTCCACGACCCCGGCCAGGCCCCTGAACAGCGCCTGCCTGAAACGCTCGGGGCTGCCGTCGTCGCCGACCACCCGCAGCCCGAGTGCCAGCTTGCCGAGGCTGCGCCCCCTGGAGAGGGTCTCGAAGATCACGGGGTAGCCGACCAGCACCAGCACCACGAGGACGATCATCGCGGCCCCGAACGCCGCGGAGTCCGAGATGACGGCGAACGCGCCCAAGAGCGCATAGGCGCCGATCAGCACCGTGAACTGGACGGCCATGTCGATGATGATCGCCAGCGCGCGCGAGGGCATCTGGGCGACCCGCACTTCGACGACGACCGCGTCGCCGGTCACAACCTCTGACATATATGGAGCCTAACGGCTATGTCGCACTGACTGAGCGGCCAGAATGTTCGGGTGGACATCGATGCGTTCATCACAGCACACCGCCCCGTGTGGGACCGGCTCGACCACCTGGTCAAGCACCGCTCGTCGCTGAGCGGCGCCGAGGTGGACGAGCTGGTCGACCTCTATCAGCGGGTGTCGACGCATCTGTCCATCGTGCGCTCCTCGTCCAGTGACGCGATGCTGACCGGGCGGCTGTCGGCGCTCGTGGCCAGGGCCAGGTCCGCCGTGACCGGCGCGCACACGCCCGCCTGGCGGGAGCTGGTGCGGTTCTTCACGGTGTCGTTCCCCGTGGTGGCCTACCGGGCGCGCTGGTGGTGGCTGGGGAGCGCGGTGGCGTTCACGGTGGTGGCGTGGGTGATGGGCGCCTGGGTGGCCGCCAACCCCGACGTGCAGTCGTCGATCGCCTCGCCCGACCAGATCACGCAGCTCGTCGAGCATGACTTCTCCGACTACTACTCGGAGAACCCGGCCGCGTCCTTCGCCGGCCATGTGTGGCTGAACAACGCGTGGGTCTCCGCGCAGGTGATCATCGCCTCGGTGCTGCTCGGGCTGCCGATCCCGTACATGCTCTATATGAACGCCGAGAACGTCGGCGTCTCGGGCGGTCTCATGGCCTCCCGCGACAAGCTGGACATCTTCTTCGGCCTGATCATGCCGCACGGCCTGCTGGAGCTGACCGCCGTGTTCCTGGCGGCGGCCGTGGGCATGCGCCTGGGCTGGGCGGTCGTCGACCCCGGGCCGCGCCGCCGGACGGAGGCGCTGGCCGAGCAGGGCCGGGCGGTGATGAGCGTGGCGCTGGGGCTCGTCGCGGTGCTGTTCGTGTCGGGGCTGATCGAGGCGTTCGTCACGCCGTCGGGGCTGCCCACGTGGGCGCGCGTCGGGATCGGCGTCCTCGCCGAGGCGGCGTTCCTGACGTACGTGATCGTCTTCGGCCGCCGCGCCCTCCGCCAGAACGAGACCGGCGACCTCGAACGCGCCCCGGACGTCGCCCCGACCGCCTGACCCAGGGGGCGCTAGAGCCGCCCCGCCGCCTTCAGGGCCAGGTACGCGTCCGCCAGCGCGGGGGCGATGTCCTCCGGGGGCGCGTCCACGACCTCCACCCCGTGCCGCCGCAGCCGTGCCGTGATGCGCCGGCGTTCGAGCTGGGTGTGCTCGGCCGCCGCCGCGTCGTACACCTCCTCGGCCGACTCCCGGCGGCCCGCCATGGCCGCCACCCGCGGATCTGACACTCCGGCCACCAGCACCAGGTGGCGCGAGGAGAGCTGGGGGAGCACCGGCATGAGCCCCTCGTCCAGCGCCGCCGCGTTGAGGTCGGTGAGCAGCACCACCAGGCAGCGCCGCTTGGCCCGCGCCAGAATGGCGGCCACCATGCCCTGCGAGTCGGCCTCGACCAGCTCGGCCTCGATCGGCGCCATCACGTTGACCAGCGACGACAGCAGCTCCGTCCGGGAGGCCCCGCTCACCCAGGCGCGCACGGCCCGGTCGTAGGCGAGGAAGTCCACCTGGTCGCCGGCCCGGGCGGCGAGCGCGGCGAGCAGCAGCGCCGCGTCCATCGACCAGTCGAGCCGGGGCCAGCCGGGCGCCGGGCGCGGATCCGGCCGCACCAGCAGCCCGTTGCCGCCCTGCGCGGCCCCCGCCATGGGGATCGGCGCGTCGCCCACCCGGCCCGCCGACGTGCGGCCGGTGTCGAGCACGATCAGCACGCGGCGGTCGCGTTCCGGGCGCCAGGTGCGTACGACGACGTCGTGGCGGCGCGCCGTGGCCCGCCAGTCGATGGAACGCACGTCGTCGCCCACCACGTACTCCCGCAGCGAGTCGAACTCCGTACCCTGGCCGCGCACCAGCGCCGGGTGCTGGCCGTCCAGCTCGCGGAGCCTGGCCAGCCTGGACGGCAGGTGCTTGCGCGACAGGAACGGCGGCAGCACGCGCACCGACCACGGCGCCTGGTGGCTGCCCTGGCGGGCGGCCAGGCCCAGCGGCCCGACCGAGCGGACGGTCACCGCCACGGACGACCGGTCGCCGCGCCTGGTCGGGGCGAGCGTCACCACGATCTTGCGGCGCTCGCCCTTGGGCACGTCCAGCTCGGCGACGCGCGGGGTGGCTCCCGCCGACGGCGGCCAGGCGTCCCTGAGCGCTCCGCGTACGCGCCTGGAGCCAGGGTTCTCGACGATCAGCTCGACCGTGGCCCGCCGGCCGAGCCGTACGAGCGTGTCGCCGGAACGGTGGAACCTCAGCGGGCGCACGGCCCCGGCGAACACCAGGTCCACCAGGATCGCGGCGGCCAGCAGCAGGCAGACCCCGGCCAGCGCGGCCCCGGGCTGGGGCGCCAGCAGCACCACCACGATCCCGATCGCCGCGACCAGCCCGGCACGTCCCGTGAGAGCCATCAGCGCACCACCACGATCCCGATCGCCGCGACCAGCCCCGCCCGTCTCGTGAGAGCCATCAGCGCACCACCACCGAACGTGCCATCAGCGCGGGACCGGGACCGAGGCCAGGATGCCGTCGAGCAGGCCGTCGGCGGTGGCGCCCTCCAGCTCGGCCTCCGGCCTGAGCTGGATCCGGTGCCGCAGTGCGGGCCTGGCCAGCGCCTTCACGTCGTCAGGCGTCACGTACGAGCGCCCGGACAGCCACGCCCACGCCCGCGAGGCCGCCAGCAGCGCCGTAGCCCCACGCGGCGAGACGCCGAGCTGCAGCGACGGCGAGCTCCTGGTGGCGCGGGCCACGTCCACGATGTAGCCGAGCACCTCGGGCGCCACGTGCACCTTGGAGACCGCCTCACGCCCGAGGGCAAGGTCCTCGGCCGTGGCGACCGCCTTGACCTCGCCCAGGTCGCGGGGGTCGAAGCCGCGGGCGTGCCGTTCGAGCACCGAGATCTCCTGCTCGCGCGGCGGCAGCGGCACGGTCAGCTTCAGCAGGAACCGGTCGAGCTGCGCCTCGGGCAGCTGGTAGGTGCCCTCGTACTCGACGGGGTTCTGCGTCGCGCACACCACGAACGGGTCGGGCAGCCGGCGCGCCGCGCCCTCCACGCTGACCTGCCGCTCCTCCATCGCCTCGAGCAGCGCCGCCTGGGTCTTCGGCGGGGTGCGGTTGATCTCGTCGGCGAGCAGCAGGTTCGTGAACACCGGCCCCTCGCGGAACTCGAACTCCGCGGTCTTAGCGTCGTAGATCAACGACCCGGTCACGTCACCGGGCATCAGGTCCGGCGTGAACTGCACCCGCTTGAAGTCCAGGGCGAGGGCGGCCGACAAGGTGCGCACCATCAACGTCTTGGCCACGCCCGGCACGCCTTCGAGCAGCACGTGCCCCTTGCACAGCAGCGCGATGACCAGCCCCGTCACCACCGCGTCCTGCCCGACGACGGCCTTGGCCACCTCGGCACGCAGCGCGCCCAGCGCCTCTCTGGCCGAGTCGCCCACGCTCGTGACGCGCATAGTCTCCTCAGAGTTCACTGACCTGCCTTTCGATGAAGTCCAAGTATCCGGCCAACCCGACGAGCCCGGCGTCGTCCGCCGGCGGCGGCCCGTACAGAGCCGCGCCGACCTGCTGGGAGGCCTCCCCCGTGCGGGCGGCGAGCGCCGCGACGACCTCATGCGGCCCGGCCCCCGACGCGAGCCCCAGCCTGGGCTTGAGCCGGTCGATCGTGCCCGCGCGCAGCGCGTCGGCCGCCCGCTGCCTGGCCCGCCTGGCCCGGTAGAGCCTGCCCCGGCCCTCGACGGTCTCGGCCGCGCGCACGACGACGGGCAGCTTCTCCGTCACCACGGGACCCAGCCGCCTGCCCCGCCAGAACGCGGTGACGGCCAGGGCGATGAGCGACATGTAGATCGTCCAGCGGATGCTCTCGGGCATCAGGTCGTACATCGACTCGCCCCGCTCGCCCGGCAGCTCCGCGATGGGCGGCGGGTTCTCGGGGGGCACGAGCCACGTCACGCGCTTGCCGGTGCCGATCAGGTTGAGCGCGAGCGCGGCGTTGCCGTCCTCGGCCAGGAACTGGTTGGTCATGAAACTCGCGTCGCCGACGACCGTGGTGGTGCCGCCCGCGTTCGGGAAGCTGACCAGGACGTAGCCGTCGCCGGACGGGTAACAGCCGGTGGCTCCCGCCGGGGCGGTGAAGACGGTGCCGCCGACGTACGCGCTGCCGGCGGCCGCGGCGGCGGGCAGCCCGCACTCGGGCTCGCGCGAGCGGGTGCGCGCCCGGGCCAGCTCGCTGCGCACGCCGGGGGCCAGGGTCTCGAGTCCTGGCTGATCGCCGAGGATTAGCCGGTCGCCCTGGATGGTGGCCAGGGTGTACTCGTTGAAGTACGACACGTCCGTGATCAGCAGCAGCCGGTTGCCCGTGGCGGCCCTGTCGACCGCGGCCTGTACGGAGTCCACCCGGTCCACCGCGACGCCCCGGGACTTGAGCACCTCGGCCAGCGCCTTGGCGCCCTTCAGGGAGGTGTCGTCGGGGTCCAGGGGGCGTGACGGGCCTCGCTGGGGACTGAACAGCACGCCGGCGATCGCGACGAGAACGATGATCAGGCCGAGCAGCGCGATGAGCCGGCTGCCGCGCCAGGTGGAGCGGGCGGTGGGGGAGGTCGAGTAGGACCCGCCGGCCTGTGCCGGAGCGCCGGTGGCCGGGGGCGGTGTGAGCACGCTCATGGAGCCCCTCCCGCCCCGTCACGGGGCTGCTCGGGCACCCCCGCCGACGACCCTTCCGCGGGATCGCCCGGCCGGACACCTTCCGCGGCACCGCTCGGCGGCGCGGCGGGTCCTTGCGGCGAGCTCACGGCGGGTGCGGCAGGAGGTCCCATCGGAGCGCCCGCGCCCGCGCCGACGCCGGCCGGGACGGGGGTCGCGAGCGGGACGGGGCGGGCTTCGCGGAGCTGGTCGTCCAGGGTGGACATCACCTCGTACGCCTCCCGCGTCCCCGGCACCCCGCCGTACGTCACGTCGTCGAACGACCGCGCCGCCGCCGCCAGCCTCGTCGCGAACCCCGGCAGCGAGATGGCGGCCTCCGCGGCCAGTTCGTCGGCCGTGCGCCCGGGCATGCCGTCGACGAGCGCGCGTTCCTCCAGGTCACGCGCGATGGCCCGGAGCCGTTCCTGGATGGCCTCGCTCCAGCGCCCCTCGGCGGCCAGCCTCTCGGCGGCCGTCCGGTGCTCGGCCGCGGTCATCGCCCGCGTGCCGAACAGTCCGCCCACGGCGAGCGCGTTCTTGCGCGTGGCGTTGCGGAGCTGCCACGAGATGAGCACGATCAGCGCGAAAATGATCGTCACGATCAGCATGGCGGCGATCATCCCGCCGGTGGGGCCACCGCCCGGGACCCTGTCGAGCAGATCGCCGAGGAACTGCATGACCCGCCGGTAGATCTGGTCGATCAGCGACTCTCTCTCGTAAGCGGGCTTGAGCAGCTCGTCCGCGGCCCTCCGCGCGGCCTCCTCCCGGTCGATCGGGGTGTCGAGCCGCAGCCCGGAGGCGGCCGCGGCGAGTGCGACCATGGGCACGCTCACGACCTGGCGGAGTTGGACGGGTGCCAGAGCTCGTCCGCGGACGCGTGCACCCACCCCTGACGCTGCTGCTCGATGGCCGCCGTCTGCAGCACGAGGTCGAACGCCTCGCTACGCATGCGCCGGTCGGCGTAGAGCAGACCGGCGACCCCGGCCTGGAACGGATAGGTGATCATGGCCCCGATCGTGCCGCCGATCGCGATCAGCACGGCCGACACCACTGCCGTGGTGGCCGAGCCCGCGCCGAACACGCCGAACAGCGTGCCCGCCAGCGTGAACGGCACCGACAGGACGCCTGAGACCAGCCCGACCAGCAGGGACGTGAGCAGCAGGATGCCGAGCACCCGCCAGAAGTCGCCCGTCACCAGGTTCCACGAGCGCCGCATGGCGTCGAGGGGGCCCCTGGACTCCAGCACCGCGACAGGCGAGGCGAATGCGAAGCGGGTCGTGAAGAACAGGTAGTAAGGGATGTACGTGATGACGAACAGCAGCAACAGCCCGGCCAGCAAGCCGGTCCTGTCGGCGGAGGCGTTCATCATGATCGCCACGAAGAGCAGCCCGAACACGATCAACGGCACCACCATGATGGCCGCCATCAGCCCCACCACGCCGAAGAGCGCGGGCACCCGGCCCTTGACCAGCCGCCAGGCCTCGCCCGCGCTGAGGTTGCCGCCGAAGACCGCCCGGCCGAGTATCCGGGTCAGCACGCCGGTCAGCAGGGTGACCACCACGAACTGGATCGCGTAGGAGATCAGGGTGCCGGCGTACTGGCTGGGCAGGCCGGTCGCGCTGCTGAGCTGGCCGGCGGGGGTCGGTGTCTCGGGGTCCCACAGGTCCAGGAAGAACGCCTGACCCACGGCCACCGGCACGGCGGTGAGCAGCGCGGCGACGGCCGACAGGCCGAGCACGGCCTTCGGGTTGGAGCGGATCAGCTTGATCGTGCCGTCGAGTATGTCGCCGAGCCCGAGCGGGCGCAGGGGGATGATGCCCGGCCTGAGCGCCGGCCGGTAAGCCGTGTGGCCGTAACCGGGCTGAGGATGCGGGTGGGGCGGATATGGTGTTTGGGGCCCCGGTCCGGGTGGCTGCTGTTGCTGAGGGGGCTGGCCGTACGGATGCCCGTAGGGCACCTGCTGCGGCGCGCCCGGTGCGGTCCACGGGGAGGCCGGCGGGGCGCTGTAGGGCGGGGGCTGTTCGGCCGACCAGCCTGATGGCGTCTCGGGCGGGGGACCGTGACCGTCTGACATATCCCAATCCTGGCACGCTGAACGGGGCATTGGTGTCACCGAGTGGATTCGCCGCCTCATCCTGCGCGCATTCCACGGCGAATCCGGCCGAGGTTCGTGCCCAGGGATGGCCGAAAGTCGCTCTGTTACCGCAGACTGAGATAGCGGTCGCGGGGGTGGACCTAAAATTCGCCTTTTGCATGGCTCATGTCACACTCATGGGCCTACCAAGGGTAACCTTCAGCGGTCGTGCGGGTATGTCCCACAATGCGTAGAACGAATGAGGGGCCATGAAAGGTCGCGTGCTGGTCGTCGATGACGACGCCGCTCTCGCCGAGATGCTGGGGATCGTGCTGCGAGGGGAAGGCTTCGAGCCGTCATTTGTCTCCGACGGCGACAAGGCCCTCGACGCGTTCCGGGATACACGCCCGGACCTGGTCCTGCTCGACCTGATGCTGCCGGGGGCGGACGGCATCGACGTCGCGCGGAGGATCAGGGCTGAGTCGGGGGTTCCCATCGTCATGCTCACGGCCAAGAGCGACACGATCGACGTCGTTCTCGGGCTCGAGTCGGGTGCCGACGACTACATCGTCAAGCCGTTCAAGCCGAAGGAGCTCGTCGCGAGGGTGCGGGCGCGCCTGCGCCGCACCGACGAGCCGACGCCCGAGATCCTCCAGATCGGCGACATCACCATCGACGTGGCCGGTCACTCGGTCAAGCGGGGCGAGGAGACGATCAACCTCACGCCGCTGGAGTTCGACCTGCTGGTGGCGCTGGCCCGCAAGCCGCGCCAGGTGTTCACCCGCGAGGTCCTGCTCGAGCAGGTCTGGGGCTACCGCCACGCGGCCGACACCCGGCTGGTCAACGTGCACGTGCAGCGGCTCAGGGCCAAGATCGAGAAGGACCCCGAGCACCCCGAGATCGTGGTGACGGTCCGCGGCGTCGGCTACAAAGCCGGCCCCGCCTGATCCTCCCCTTGCCCGGCCGTGCCCCCGACGAAGAAGAGGTCCCGCCGACGGACACTCCGCCAGATCCTCGGCGGCGTTCGCCGGCGGGTGCGCCGTGCGGCGGGCAGGACACGGAGCGTGTGGCGGCGCTCGCTCCAGCTCCAGGTGGTCACCAGCACGCTGGTGATCTCCGTGATCGTGGTGGTCGTGCTGGGCACGTTCCTGTCCGAGCAGATCAACAGGTCGGTCGTGCAGAGCAGCCAGCGCTCCTCCGCCAGCGAGGCGTCCGCCGACCGCCTGCAGATCGCCGACGCGCTCACCCCTGAGGCCGACGACCAGGCCAAGCCCGCCGACAGCGGCAAGAAGGGCGCGACCAACCCGCTCGACGACGTCATGGACATCGTCACCGGGTCGGGCGAGAACGGCTCCAAGAAGCGCTACGACGTGCTGATCCTCAACCAGACCTCCCCTGGCCAGTCGCGGGCGTCCGGGGGCGTCGTGCCGCTGAACGTGCCGCTGAGCCTGCAGCGCAAGGTGCAGAACGCCGAGTACGGCAAGGCCGTCGGGTCGATCGAGCAGATCAGGTTCGCCGGTGAGAGCCAGCCCCGGCTCACGTACGTGGTCGGCGGCGTCGTGCACGTGCCGTCCACCGCCGAGAACTACGAGGTCTACCACTTCTTCCCGTTCACGGACGAGGAGGAGCTGCTGTCCAACGTCCGGCTCGCCATCGTCGTGGTGGGCCTCGGGCTCGTGCTGCTGCTCGCCGCCATCGCGTACCTGGTCGCCCGGCAGGTCGTCACCCCCGTACGGCTGGCGCGCCAGGCCGCGGAGCGCCTCGCCTCCGGCAAGCTGGACGAGCGGCTCAAGGTACGCGGCGAGGACGACCTGGCCCGCCTGGCGAACTCGTTCAACGAGATGGCCGCGAACCTGGCCTTGAAGATCCACCAGCTGGAGGAGCTCTCGCAGGTCCAGCGGCAGTTCGTCTCCGACGTCTCCCACGAGCTGCGCACGCCGCTGACGACCGTGCGCATGGCCGCCGACCTGCTCTACGACGCCCGCGAGGACTTCGACCCGATGGCCGCCCGCTCGGCGGAGCTCATGCAGGCCCAGCTCGAACGGTTCGAGTCGATGCTGGCCGACCTGCTGGAGATCAGCCGCTACGACGCCGGCGCCGCCACGCTCGACCTCGACTCCGTGGACGTGCGCGACGTGGTGCTGCGGGCGATCGCCGACTCCGAGGCGCTGGCCGAGCGGCACTCGACCCGCTTCGAGCTCCGGCTGCCGAACGAGCCGTGCATGGCCGAGATCGACAACCGCAGGGTCGAGCGCATCCTGCGCAACCTGCTGTTCAACGCCATCGAGCACGGCGAGGGCAGGGACATCGTGGTGACGGTGGGCGCCGACAGGGACGCGGTCGCGGTCGCCGTACGCGACCACGGGATCGGGCTGAAGTCCGGCGAGGACACGATGGTGTTCGACCGGTTCTGGCGGGCCGACCCGTCGCGGGCGCGCACGATCGGCGGCACCGGGCTGGGGCTGGCCATCTCGCGCGAGGACGCCACGCTGCACGGCGGCTGGCTGCAGGCGTGGGGGCAGCCGGGGGAGGGCTCGCAGTTCCGGCTGACGCTGCCCAGGACCGCCGGGGCCGACCTGAAGGGCTCGCCGCTGTCGCTGGTGCCGCCGGAGATCGAGATGCGCCGTACGTGGCGCACGGCCATGACTCCGGTGCTGCTGCCGGCGTCCGCGGACGGGACCGGCCATGACGAGGACTAGACGGCTCGCCGCGGCGCGACGGGGGAGGGCCTGGCGGCTGGCCACGGTGTTCGCGATCGTGGCGGCCATGGCGCTGGCGGGCTCCGGCTGCACCGTGATCCCCGTGACCGGGCCGCTCACCGTCAACGAGACCGGCAGCAACGATCCGCTGAGCAAGCCGTTCCAGCGGATGATCGCCATCCTGCCCCAGCGGACCTGGGGCCTCGAGCAGACCGTCAGGGGCCTGCAGGCCGCCATGGCGGCCTACGCCGACGACCCGACCGTCCTGCCCCAATACCTGACGCCCGAGGCGCGGGCCAAGTGGAACGCCTCGGGCCCGGTCACGGTGATCGAGGACGACTTCGAGGTTGTGCCGCCGACGACGGCGCGCGAGGAGCCGGGGCAGGCGCAGAAGGTCACGCTCAAGGGCCGGTGGGTGGCGGGAATCAAGGAGGACGACTCGTACGTCCCCACGGGCGGCCCCTGGGAGGGCACGTTCGAGCTCGTGCAGGTCCAAGGGGGCGGCTACCGCGTCAAGAGCCTGCCGAACGGGCTGCTGCTCACCCACGCCGACGTGGCGCGCGCGTACCGGGCCACGAACCTCTACTACCTGAACGGCAGCACCCGCGACAGGCTGGTCGTCGACCGGGTGCGCCTGCGGCTGAGGCCGACGGAGACCTACGCGCACGCCATCCTGCAGCGCCTGCTCAAGAACCCGACGGCGGCCCTGCAGGGAGCGGTGACGACGAGCTTCCCGCCCGGCACCAAGATCCTGTCGATCAGGTCGGACGAGCGCGTGGTGATCAACCTCTCCGGCCCCATCGACACCCTGGACCCGAGCACCGAGGCCCTGCTGAAGGCCCAGATCAGGTACAGCCTCAACAAGAACGAGATCGCCAAGGGCCGCGTCATCGAGATCCAGGTGGACGGGGAGCCGTACTCCATCGACGCGCCCAACTCCGACGACCAGTGGCTGGACGACAGCAGCGACACCGCCTACTACGTCAGCAAGGGCGCCGTCCACTACATGGGCAAGGACGGGCCCTCGGCCGCCGTGCCCGGCCCGGCGGGGGAGCCGCGCGAGGGCTATTCGGGCTTCGCCCTGTCCAAGGACGGCACGCGGATCGCCGCCAAGACCTCGACCGGCATCTCGGTGGCGGGGCTGACGGCGCAGGGGCGCTGGCAGGAGGTCATCCAGGGCGCGAAGCTGACCCTGCCGACGTGGCACCGGGACGGATCTCTGTGGACCTATGACCAGGAGAACGCCGTCCTGCTGCGGTACGACCCGTCCAGCGGGAAAGCCCCCGAGCGGGTGGCCGCCCCCAAGCTGGCCGGCCTGGACGTCACCCGGCTCAGGATCGCCAGGGACGGCGTGCGGGTGGCGGTGATGACGGGCGAGAACACCGTCCAGATCGGCGCGCTGACCGGCGAGGCGGCGGGGCCGATGCTGGGGAATTTCCAGCTGCTGACCACCACCACGGCCGGCAACAAGATCCTCGACGTCGCCTGGAGCGATGACGAGCACCTGCTCGTGCTGGTGGAGAGCAAGGCCGGGCAGACCCTCAACGAGATCAACGTGGGGGACGGGGAGGTCGTCGGGGTGCCGCTGAACGACGTGAACGATCGGGTGACGTCGGTGGCGGCGCTGGACGATCGCGTGCTGGCAGAGGCCGACAAGGGCCAGATCTATGAGCTCAACCAGGACCGGCAGACCTGGACCGTCAAGATCGAGTCCGGCGCCGGCTCCCCCCTCTTCCCGCTCGGCTGACGCACTTCCCCGCGCGCCAGCGCCACGCCCACTGGCGCCGCAGGTCCCCTCCCGTGCCTGATCGGGGACCGGGTGGTGCGTGGCGGCGGCGGCGCGGAACTGTCGGTCGCGGGCGGCATCCTGGTGCGCGTGCTGAGCGTCGTACTCGATCTCGTCCTGCCCCAGACCTGCGCCGGCTGCGGCGCCAGAGGGGCGCGGTGCTGCCCGGGGTGCCTGGCCGAGCTCATCGGCGCCCCGGCGCGGCGGCTGCCCGAGCCCGTGCCGCGCGGCCTGCCCGACTGCTGGTCGGCGGCCCCGTACGAAGGCGCGGTGCGCAGGGCGATCGTGGCGTACAAGGAGCGGGGCGCGGTGGCGTTGGCGGGGGTGCTGGCGGAGGCGGCGGCGTTCACCGTCGTGCGGGCGGCCGGCGGCACCGGGGCGTCCTGGGCGGACCGGACGTTCGCGGTGGTGCCCGTGCCCAGCGGGCGGCGGACGCGGCGACATCGGGGGCACGACCCGGTAGGGCGGTTGGCGGTGCTGGTCACGGGGCAGCTGCGGGCGTTCGGCCTGCGGGCCGAGACCTGGGCGGCCCTCGGCCAGGCGAGGCGGGTCGCCGATCAGGCGGGCCTGAGCTCCGCTGAGAGGAGCTCCAATCTCGCCGGGTCACTCCAGGTGCCGGAGCTCGCGAAAGGCCCTCCAGCGGCCTGTGCGCTGCTTCTGGACGACATCGTCACGACCGGCGCGACCCTCGCCGAGGCCGCGAGGGCGCTGCGGGCGGCCGGGGTACGGGTGCCGCTGGCGGTGACCGTGGCCGCGACACGCCGAAGATCTTGAAAAGGATTACAGTCACGCTGTGTAAAGAAAGATCCAAATCCTGACCCTCACCTGGAGGTCACATGTCACTTCCCTCAGGACCGTGGTGCGGCTGCTCAACGGGCTCGAAGCCAGCCCACATCGGGGTTGCCGATCGGTTAAATAGGGCATTTTGGGTCCTCCATATACCCCGGGAAAGTCACGGTAAGTGATCCTTTGGCCGATCCTCCGGCTGACATTCGGCCTGGATACGGATAGCGTTCTGACATGGCACCCGTTCGGGTCCGTGGTTGCGCAGGGCCGGTGATCCCGGCTCTGCTAGCCGATGCCAGCCGCAGGCAAAACGGTCCACGTAAGGCGACTCTTTGTCGACCGATCACGGTGCGGCTTAGGGGTAAGTCCTGCCTTCCCGAGGGTCCAGATGTCCCTCGCCAGAAGAGAAGGGCAGTAGTGGCGACAGAGCTGCGAGACCCTCAGCAGGCGAATGTGGGGACGAAGACCAGGTCGGCCGGGCGGGTGCCGCCAGAGTTCCCGAGGACTCAGAGTCGGAAGAGGGTAACGGTGAGAGAAGGGCAGACAGCAGACCTCGTCCGACACGCACGTCGTCGGACGCTCTTGCTCAGTCGTTAGACCGAAAGGGGGGCTGTTGCATGGACATCATCGTCAAGGGCCGGCACACAGGAGTGAGTGATCGGTTCCGAGACCAGGTGACGACCAAGCTGGCCAGGATCGAACGTCTGGACAACAAACTCATCCGAGTGGATGTGGAGGTGTCGAAGGAACGCAATCCGCGTCTCGCCGATCAGCGCGAGCGCGTCGAGCTCACGATTCACTCCCGAGGACCGGCCATTCGCGCCGAAGCCTCGGCCGACGACCGGTTCACAGCCCTCGACATGGCTCTCGACAAGCTGGAAGGCCGCCTCAGGAGACTGGCCGACCGGCGCAAGGTCCATCACGGCAACCACTGCCCGCCCTCGGTGGCGGAGATCACCGCGACGCTCCCCGACGTCGCCGACCTGGCGCCCCGGACGGAGCCCACCGTCCCCAAGGAGCAGGCCGAGCCCGACGAGGACGAGCTGGCGCGGAGCGACCAGCGATACGACGACATCGTCCCGATAGAGATGGACGGCGAAGGGCCCCTCGTCGTACGGGAGAAGTTCCACAAGGCGGAACCCATGACCATCGACCAGGCCCTCCTCGAGATGGAACTGGTCGGACACGATTTCTACCTGTTCCGTGACAAGGAGAGCGGCCAGCCGTGTGTCGTCTACGCCAGACGCGGTTATAACTACGGCGTGTTGCGGCTCGTAGAGCCCTGATCGCGCGCTAAAAGATCTTCTCGACCACCCGAGAACCGCGGCCACGTGCCATCATGGCGGTTCAACGGCTCTGGCCCCCCGACGAGGAGGAGACGTGAGCGAGCTCAGTCAGGTTCAGGTGAGCGAGCGAAGCGAGGGAAAGGCAGTCGCGAGGCACCTCAAGGAGGCCTCGTGACCGAGTCCGGCGAGGCTCGCCCGTCATCGAGCGAGCCGATCCGCGTGCTGATCGTTGACGATCACGAGCTGATCCGGCGGAGCCTGGCGCTCGCGCTGGCCGCTGAGCCAGACATCGAGGTGGTCGGTGAGGCGAGCGACGGGCAGGAGGCGGTCGAGCTGGCCGATCGCCTCATGCCTGACGTCGCCCTCATGGACGTGCGCATGCCGCGGCAGGACGGGATCGAGGCCACGAAGGGCATCAAGGCCTCCGTCCCGAGCACCCGCATCATCATGCTGACGGTGAGCGACGAGGAAGAAGATCTTTTCGAGGCCATCAAGGCGGGAGCCACCGGCTACCTGCTCAAGGACGTCCAGATCAACGACGTGCCGGCCGCCGTGCGCGGCGTGCACGAGGGCCAGTCGTTAATCAACCCGGCGATGGCGGCCAAGCTCATCAGCGAGTTCGCGAACATGAGCCGCAAGGAGGCCGAGCGCCCGCCCCAGCTCCCCGTGCCCCGGCTGACCGACCGCGAGATGGAGGTCCTGCGGCTGGTGGCCAAGGGGATGAACAACCGCGAGATCGCCAAGCAGCTGTTCATCTCCGAGAACACGGTGAAGAACCACGTGCGCAACATCCTCGACAAGCTGCAGCTGCACTCGCGGATGGAGGCAGTGGTGTACGCCGTGCGGGAGCGCATGCTGGAGATCACCTAGCGGGGCGCGCCCGGCTCCGCCCGGCGCTCCCAGCAGCCCAGGCCCGGGTGCTGTGGGATGCTGGTGGGGTGACGTCGTTGGAGGATCTCGTACGGTTGCGCCGGGCCCGTGACCTGATGGACCGCGACTACGCCGAGCCGCTCGACGTTCCGGCGCTGGCGCGCGTCGCCTTCATGTCGCCGGGCCACTTCTCCCGCAGCTTCCGCGCCGCCTTCGGCGAGACGCCGTACAGCTATCTGATGACACGCCGGATCGAGCGGGCCAAGGCGCTGCTGCGGCGGGGTGACCTGACGGTGACGGAGGTCTGCTTCGAGGTCGGCTGTACCTCGCTGGGCTCGTTCAGCTCGCGCTTCACCGAGCTGGTCGGCGAGACCCCGAGCTCGTACCGGGCCCGCCCCCATGACGAGGGCGCCGCCATCCCGGCCTGCATCGCGAAGATCTACACGCGGCCGGTGCGGAACGGAGAAGCGCGGACCACCCCTCGCCGGTAGCGTGACGTGCATGGACCTCAAGCTCTCCACCTGCTTCATCGCCGTCGACGACCACGACAAGGCGATCGCCTTCTACCGGGACGTTCTCGGCCTTGAGGTACGCAACGACGTCGGGTTCGAGGGGATGCGCTGGGTGACCGTCGGCCCGCCGTCGCAGCCCGATGTGAACATCGTCCTCGAACCGCCTCTCGCGGACCCGAACGCCTCGCCCGCCGACAAGGAGGCCATGGCCGAGCTCCTGGCCAAGGGCCTGCTGCGGGGTCTCATCTTCGAGACCGAGGACTGCGACGCCACCTTCGAGCGCATCAGCGCCGCCGGCGGCGAGGTGCTGCAGGAGCCGATCGACCAGCCGTACGGCGTGCGCGACTGCGCCTTCCGGGATCCCTCCGGCAACATGCTCCGCTTCAACCAGCCCCGCAAGCGGTGAGCGGCTTGGCCGCCACCCTGCGGGCCACCTGAAGCCCCACACACACCCGAGCTCGTAGCGGCGGGATCGTGGGCTCGGTGGCCGGTGTCGCCGCTTCCACCCGCATGGCCACGCTTCCGGCTGACGGGCCGGCCGTAGCGCTCAGCGTGCGCGTGTTGTGGAGTCGGCCTTAGCGCTCAGCGTAGGCAGACTGGCCACGGTCCTGGCCGCGGCCGGCCTGCTCGGCATCTCCACAGCGACCCGCGCGGCCGGGCCGCTGCGCTCGGTATCGGCGGGCTTGCTGCACCAGGTCGTGGGCCACGGCCGGGTGCTGGTCCTGCCCCGGTCGCGCCACGGGGGGTGCGGCCGGGTGCTGGTCCTCCCCGGTCGCGCCACGGGGGTGCGCGGAGTGGCCGATCCCGAGGAGCGGATCAGCGGGGCGCGGTCAGGAGGGGGACGATCTCCGGCGGGTCGGCCCGTTCGACGCGTACGGCCTCGCACCCCACCCACTCGGCGGCCGACCACAGAGCCTCGCTCAAGGCGTCGGCCCACTTGGCGGCCGAGAGGCCCGGCTCCAGGTGGAGCTGCCTGATGACCAGGGTGGTGCCCTCGCGGGCCGGGTCGACGCGGCCGATCAGGCGGCCGCCGGCGAGCACCGGCATCGTGAAGTAGCCGTGGACGCGCTTGTGCTTGGGGACGTACAGCTCGAGCGTGTACTGGAAGCCGAAGACGCGTTCGGTGCGGCCGCGGTGCCAGATGAGGGAGTCGAACGGCGACAGCAGCGTCGTGCGGTGCCGGCCGCGCGGCTCGGACTCCAGGGCCGCCGGGTCCGCCCAGGCGTTGGGGGCGCCCTTCTTGCCCGGCCAACCCGTGACCGTCACGGGCACCAGGCCCGCGGCGCCGCTGAGCAGGAGCTCGTCGAGGATGGCCGCGTGCTCGCCCCTGAGGCGGAGGAAGTCGAGCAGGTCGGTCCGGTTGGCCACGCCCAGCGAGCGGCCCGCCACGGCGGCCAGGCGCCTGATGCACTCCTCGTCGGAGAGGTCCTCGGCCAGCAGGTCGGCCGGGACCACGCGCTCGGCCAGGTCGTAGACGCGCCGCCAGCCGACGCGGCGGCTGCAGACCAGCTCGCCGATGTCGAGCAGCCACTCCAGCCCGATCTTGGAGTCGGACCAGTCCCACCACGGGCCGCCGTTCTTGGCGCC
This sequence comes from Nonomuraea sp. NPDC050786, assembly GCF_040654115.1. Classification (NCBI taxonomy): domain Bacteria; kingdom Bacillati; phylum Actinomycetota; class Actinomycetes; order Streptosporangiales; family Streptosporangiaceae; genus Nonomuraea; species Nonomuraea sp. NPDC050786. The sequence continues at coordinate 88,761 of NZ_JBFAHJ010000016.1, read as the reverse complement.
GCCGACGTCGGAGGTCGTGAGCGGGCCCTGCTCGCGGACCTGCGCGAGGAGCTTGTCGACGCCCTCGGGGACCTCGTGCCAGCGGTAGCGCCGCTTGAGGTAGGCCCGGCGCCTGAAGGCATAGAGCGGCCAGTGCTCGATGGGCAGGATGCAGGCGGCGTGGCACCAGTACTCGAAGCTCTGGGCGGGGTTGTGCCAGTAGGCCCGCTCGATCTTGGGCCTGCCCACCGCGCCCAGGCGGGCGTACGCGACCAGCTCGTGGGAGCGGGCCAGGACCGAGATCGTGTCGAGCTGCACGGCGCCCAGCCTGCGCAGCATGGCGTGCGTGCCGCCCTTGCGGGCGTCGGCGCCGATCAGGCCCTGCGCACGGAGGACGATCCGGCGTGCCTCGTCGGGGGTGAGCTCGGTGACACCGGTCATGGGGGAAATTCCGTACGACGTTGCATGCGAGCAATGTAATGGCGACGACCGACAGAAACGGCGTCGCGGGTGCCTCGCTTCCAGGGGCCCGTATCACGTGCCGGCGAAGCGAGACACGCCCGGGATCAGGGAGGCCGGCGGGGCACCCGTTGGGGCGGGTGCCCGCTCCGCGGCGCCTGCGTCAGCGGTGATCTTCGGCGCGCATGCCCACGCGCGGCGCGTCGATCACGACATCGGTGAAGATGTTGAAGACGAGGGCCAGGATGCCACCCACCACGAACACGCCGGCGCCGACCCAGACGAGCATCCAGTTGTTGGCCGTCAGACCGAAGCCGGCCACCACGGTGCCCACGATCATCACGGTCACCGCCAGCCACGATGACGCACGACCGCCGTGACTGCCGAGATTCTCCGTCTGCTCCGACTTCGTCCCCTCAACCATGCCTAATCCTTCCTTTGCCGGTTATCGCGCTTATTGGTGCGAGCCGGCTCTCAACCGGCATACCCTCTGCCTTGCCCCATTCTCCCAGACAGGTCATGCGCCCTCGTCGGCACGGTGGCTGTGTCTGGTTGCGGAACCGCCTACGATGGCAACGGGGAAGTTTGTCTCGGCCTCTCCTCCTGGCGACGCCGCCGGGGTAGACCTGCGAGGAGCTTTACATAAAGTGAGTGCCATTCTCGACAAGATCCTACGTGCCGGCGAAGGCAAGACCCTGCGCAAGCTCAAGCGGATCGCAGACCAGGTCAACTCCATCGAGGACGACTTCACGAGCCTGTCCGACGCGGAGTTGCGTGCGCTGACGGCCGAATTCAAGCAGCGCCATGCCGACGGCGAAAGCCTCGATGATCTGCTTCCCGAAGCGTTCGCGACCGTGCGCGAGGCGGCCCGCCGCGTGCTCGGCCAGCGGCCGTACGACGTGCAGATCATGGGCGGCGCCAACCTGCACCTCGGCAACATCTCGGAGATGAAGACCGGTGAGGGCAAGACGCTGACCTGTACGCTGCCGGCGTACCTCAACGCGATCTCCGGCAAGGGCGTCCACGTCGTCACGGTCAACGACTACCTTGCCAAGCGCGACGCCGAGACCATGGGTCGCGTCCACCGGTTCCTCGGCCTCGAGGTCGGCTGCATCATCGCCGGTCAGCAGCCGGACGAGCGGCGCAAGCAGTACGAGGCCGACATCACCTACGGCACCAACAACGAGTTCGGTTTCGACTACCTCCGCGACAACATGGCCTGGTCGCTGGAGGAGTGCGTGCAGCGCGGCCACAACTTCGCGATCGTCGACGAGGTCGACTCGATCCTGATCGACGAGGCCCGCACGCCGCTGATCATCTCCGGTCCCGGCGAGCAGTCGGGCAAGTGGTACCAGGAGTTCGCCAAGATCGCGCCGCGGCTGCGCAGGGGCGTCGAGGCGAAGAACCCGGGCGAGGAGAGCACCGGCGACTACATCGTCGACGAGAAGAAGCGCACGGTCGGCATCCTGGAGTCCGGCGTCGAGAAGGTCGAGGACTGGCTCGGCATCGACAACCTCTACAAGCCCGAGCACACCCACCTGGTCGGCTTCCTGAACAACGCGCTCAAGGCGAAAGAGCTGTTCAAGAAGGACAAGGACTACATCGTCGCCGACGGCGAGGTGCTGATCGTCGACGAGTTCACCGGCCGCATCCTCCACGGGCGCCGCTACAACGAGGGCATGCACCAGGCCATCGAGGCCAAAGAGGGTGTGAAGATCAAGGACGAGAACCAGACTCTCGCCACGGTCACCCTCCAGAACTACTTCCGCCTGTACGAGAAGCTCGCCGGCATGACCGGTACGGCCTCCACCGAGGCCAACGAGTTCCACCAGACCTACAAGCTGGGCGTCGTCCCCATCCCGACCAACCGGCCGATGATCCGCAAGGACCAGGCGGACGTGGTCTACAAGAACGAGGACGCCAAGTTCAACGCGGTGGTCGACGACATCAAGCAGCGCTACGAGGCCGGGCAGCCGGTTCTCGTCGGCACCACCTCGGTGGAGAAGTCCGAGCGGCTGTCCAAGGCGCTTAAGCGCCGCGGCGTGCCGCACGAGGTGCTCAACGCCAAGAACCACGCGCGTGAGGCGTCGATCATCGCCGAGGCCGGGCGCAAGGGCGCCGTCACGGTGGCCACCAACATGGCCGGTCGAGGCACCGACATCATGCTCGGCGGCAACTCGGAGTTCCGCGCCGACCTCGAGCTGCGCCAGCGCGGCCTCGACCCGGTCGAGACGCCGGAGGAGTACGAGAAGGCCTACCCCGAGGCGCTGGAGAAGGCCAGGGCGGCGGTCAAGGCCGAGCACGAGGAGGTCACCGCGCTCGGCGGCCTCTACGTCCTCGGCACCGAGCGCCACGAGTCGCGCCGCATCGACAACCAGCTGCGTGGCCGCTCCGGCCGCCAGGGCGACCCCGGCGAGTCGCGGTTCTACCTGTCGCTGGGCGATGACCTCATGCGCCTGTTCAACTCGGCCAGGGTCGAGATGATCATGACCAGGCTCAACATCCCCGACGACCAGCCGATCGAGTCCAACATCGTCTCCAAGGCCATCGCCTCCGCCCAGCACCAGGTCGAGCAGCAGAACTTCGAGATCCGCAAGGAAGTTCTGAAGTACGACGAGGTGATGAACCGCCAGCGCAAGGTCATCTACGCCGAGCGCCACCGCGTGCTGGAGGGCGCCGACCTGCACGAGCAGGTGCGCGGCTTCATCGGCAACGTGATCGAGGGCTACGTGCAGGGCGCGACCTCCGAGGGCTTCGCCGAGGAGTGGGACCTCGACAAGCTGTGGAAGGCGTTCGGCGAGCTCTACCCGATCTCGATCAGGATCGACGACCTCGTCGAGGAGGCCGGCTCCCGCGAGGAGCTGACCGCCGAGTTCATCACCGAGAAGGTCAAGGCCGACGCGCTCGCGGCGTACGACAGGCGCGAGGAGGAGTTCGGCCCCGAGACCATGCGCGACCTGGAGCGCCGCGTGATCCTCTCGGTCCTCGACCGGAAGTGGCGCGAGCACCTCTACGAGATGGACTACCTGCGCGAGGGCATCGGCATGCGGGCCTACGCGCAGAAGGACCCGCAGATCGAGTACCAGCGCGAGGGCTTCGAGATGTTCGCCGCGATGCTCGAGGGCATCAAGGAGGACTCCGTCGGGTTCCTGTTCAACCTCGAGGTGGAGGTGCAGGAGAACCCGATCGTCGAGGAAGAGGACGCGGCCATCGCGGAGACCCGCCAGATCATCGCGCGCGGGCTGCGCGGCCCCGAGCGGCCGGCCGAGCTCGAATACTCGGCGCCCGGCGAGCAGGGCGACGTCGAGCACGTCAAGGTCCGCACCACTCCGGCGGAGCGGGCGGCCTACGGCAACGTGGAGCGTAACGCGCCCTGCCCGTGCGGCTCCGGCAAGAAGTACAAGCGCTGCCACGGGGACCCCAAGAACGCCGCCTGACAGCTCTTCTGAGACCCCCACCTCGGTGGGGGTCTCTTCTTTTCCTAGGCCGTCTCGAAGTCCGTGCAGAGCCATCGCACGCCTCTCCGTTCGAGGCGTACGGCGAGTACGTGGTTGCGCTCCCCGCAATGGACGAGCAGGCACATCTCCACCACGCCGTCGCGGGGCTCCGTCACGTGCACGCTTCCCGCGAACGGCGGCCGAGCCGTCCGGATCATCTGCCCCGCCTGGACCAGCTCCCTATAGGCGCGGTCCGTCAGCTTGCCGGCCACGCTCTGCGGAGGACGCCGGCCTGCCAGGACCTCGGCCAGGGCCTGCCCCAGGTGGCGCAGCCCGCGCTCGTCGGGGATGGCCCCTGGCGGTCCCCAGACCAGCGGGTCCAGAGCCAGGGCCCCGTTGATCCGGGGAGTCCCGGGCGGCTGGTCCTCGTCGTACGCGGGCTCGGGGGCGGGGGTGATGCCGACGCGGGGGGCGGGTGACACGCATCCTCCAAACTCTCTTGGGCGCTGAAACAAACGCTTTTAAGGAGTTTTCGGTCCGGCTGAGGAATACGAATGCCGCCAACTTCTTCGAGCGTCGATGAAGTTCGTCCGGGTTTGGCGGGGGAGGGCGCTGGAAGTTGGATTCCCCGATGGGGAAAGCGGGAGGCCACGGCCGCGCCCGAAACAGCTCAGAGGGCTGTCCGCAACCATTCTGGACTGGCTCTGCGACGGTTAGGTTTCGCCCGAATCGACGTCCGGCTCGGGTTCGCGGCCAGGGGTCATGATGTTGAGCTTGCGGATGAGGAACGTGAAGACCACGTAGTACACGACGCCGTAAACGGCACCCAATATCAGTATTCCGGGCAGGTTCGCGGTATTCGACTTGCTGGCGTTCAGGAGCATGTCCAGCAGGCCCGCCGAGAAGCCGAACCCCAGCTGGCCGCCGATCAACGTGGTCAGGGCCATGGCCAGGCCGGTCAGCACGGCGTGCACCACCAGCAGCAGGGGCGCCACGAAGATGAAGGCGAACTCGATGGGCTCGGTGATCCCCGTGACGAACGACGCCAGGGCGGCCGACAGCATGATGCCGCCCACCGTGGCCCGGCGGTGCGGCGGGGCCGCGCGCCACATGGCCAGGGCGGCGGCGGGCAGGGCGAACATCATGATCGGGAAGAAGCCGGCCATGAACTGGCCGGAGTGCGGGGCGCCGCCGAAGTAGCAGTTCCAGTCGCCGCCCAGCACGCGGCCGCCGACCTCGCACTGCGGCACCACGTACCAGACGACCGAGTTGACGAAGTGGTGCAGGCCCAGCGGGATCAGCAGGCGGTTGACCAGGCCGTAGATCCCGGTCCCTATCGGGCCGATCGAGGTCAGGGCCTCGCCCGCGTGGCGGATCCACTCGCCGATCACCGGCCAGAGCCAGCCGAAGAGCACGCCGATGACCAGCGCCACGATGGAGGTGATGATCGGTACGAATCTGCGCCCGCCGAAGAACGCCAGCCAGGACGGCAGCTTGATGCGGTGGAAGCGCTGCCAGAGCAGCGCGGTGACCAGGCCCATGACGATGCCGCCGAGGACCTTGGTCGGGTTCTGCATGCCGTAGTCGATGACCTCCTTGACGCCCTGGGCCTGGACCTCCTTGATGAGCACGGTGTCCCTGATGTCCGAGCCGAAGAACATCACCTTGCTCACCCGGTCGAAGACCAGGTAACCCACCACGGCGGCGAGCGCGGTGGAGCCGTCGGACTTGCGGGCGAAGCCGATCGCCACGCCCACGGCGAACAGCAGCGGCAGGTTCTCGAGCAGCGCCGCGCCGGCCGCGGCCAGCACCTCGGCCACCTGGTTCATCCAGTGGAACCCGGCCACGTCCGCCAGGCCCCCCGGCTCGGCGCCGTTGGAGCCCAGCATGTCGGGCTGGCCGAAGCGCAGCAGCAGGGCGGCCGCGGGCAGGGCGGCGATGGGCAGCATGAGGGAGCGGCCCAGCCGCTGGAGTACGGACATCACGCGAGCGAACGGCGAAGGCCGGGCGGCGGTGGTCTCGTTCACCGGGCGTTCCTCCGAGCCGGGTGAGGCCTCAGCCCCGTCTTACGGGCATTTCCAGGATGGTGCGTAGCTGGTAGCGGTCGGCGCGGTAGGTGGACACGCCCAGCTCCGCACAGACCCCTCCGGCGAACGACCTGCGTTGCAGCAACAGTACGGCCCCGCCGCGCGGCAGCTTCAGCAGGTCGGCGTCGCTCGGGTCGGCGATGCCGCCGTCGATGGTGAGCTCACCGGCGTCCATGACCAGGCCGTAGCGGCGCTCCAGCAGCTCGTACAGCGATTTGTCGGACAGATCGAGGGAACCCAGGTCGGGCGCGAGCTTGACCGGGATGTGAGCCCGTTCGATGGAGAGCGGCTCCCCGTCGGCCGTCCGCAGCCGCTCGATGAAGTGCACCTCCTCGCCGGGCTGGATCCCCAGCTCCTTGGCCAGGTGGGCGCTGGCCCGCACGATCCGGCGGTCGAGGTCGCGCGAGCCCGGGATCATGCCCCGTGCCCGCATGTCGTCGGTGAACGACGTCAGCTGCAGCGCCAGCTCGATCTTGGGCCGAGCGACGAACGTGCCCTTGCCGGGCACGCGATGCAGGCGGCCCTCGGACACGAGGTGGTCGACGGCCTGCCGCACGGTCATCCTGGACAGGCCGAAGCGCTGGCAGAGCTCCCGCTCGGACGGGATGGCCGCCCCGATGGTGAGCTCGTCGCTGTCGATGAGGTCCAGCAGGATCTCGCGCAGCTGGAAGTACTTGGGCACCGGGCTGTCCGGATCGATGTGCGCCACGGATCCTCCCCTCGATCGTGACCTGCGCAATGAGCTATGGTTCGTACTGGTCTAGTCCGGACTAGACCACATGTCGCAAAAGACGGTCAAGTCCGCACCTCAGCCGATCAAGGAAAGAGTCCGAGATGACCACGAAGATGCGCAGCGAGATCGCCGAGCAGCCGGCCGCGCTGCGGGCCACGCTGGACGCCCTGCTGCCGAGGGTCGGCGAGGTGAGGGCGGTGGCCGAGCAGAGTCGCCAGTTGCTGTTCATCGCAAGGGGTACTTCCGACAACGCAGCAGTGTACGGGCGATACCTGGTCGAGTCGCACGCGGGCCGCCTGGCCGCGCTGGCGGCGCCCTCGATCGCGACCACGTACAAGCGCCGGCTCGACCTGGACGGGGTGCTGGCCGTCGCGATCTCGCAGTCGGGACGCACGGAGGAGATCGTCGAGACGCTGGCCTGGGCCAAGGAGTGCGGGGCCACCACCGTCGGCATCACGAACGGCGGCGAGCAGAGCCCCCTCGCGCAGGCCGCCGACGTGGCTCTGTGCACGGTCGCAGGGGAGGAGAAGGCCGTCCCGGCGACCAAGACGTACACGACGCAGCTCGCCGCGCTGGCCGTGCTCGCGTTGGGGCTGGGCGCCGACGTGGACCCGGACGACCTGCGGCGGGTGCCCGAGGCGGTGGAGAAGCTGATCGCCGAGCCGGGCGATCTGGACGCCGTGGTCGAGGGGCTGTCCGACAAGCCGGGCGTCGTCGTGTCCGGGCGCGGGCTGGCCTTCTCGACGGCCCTGGAGACGGCGCTGAAGCTCAAGGAGGCGTGCTACCTGCACGCCATGGGCCTGTCCTACGCCGACCTGCTGCACGGCCCCATCGCCGTGGTCGACGCCGACACCCCGGCGCTGCTGGTCGCCGCCCAGAACAGCCCGACGCTGCCCGGGACGGTCGCGCTGGCCGAGCGGGTGGTCGCCGCGGGCGCGGCGGCGTACACGATCGGGGGCGGCGAGGCGCTGGCACGGGCGGGCACGGCCGCGCTGAACGGCCCGGACCTGCCCGAATGGGTGGCGCCGATGGGGCTGATCGTGCCGGGGCAGCTGCTCACCGAGGCGCTGGCCCGCCGGCTCGGCATCGACCCCGACGCTCCGCGTGGGCTGAACAAGGTCACTCAGACCGACTGAAATAGCCTGGGCACGAGAGCTAGGGAGGGCCGGATGGCGGCGGATGCGAACGCGATCATCGCCGGGCTCGGCGGCGCCGACAACATCATCGAGATCGAGCCCTGCATCACCCGGTTGCGTACGGAGGTGCATGACGCGTCCAAGGTCGACCAGGCCGCGCTCAAGGCGGCGGGCGCGCACGGCGTGATGGCCGCGGGAAACGTGGTCCAGGTCGTCGTGGGGCCGGAGGCGGACACCATCGCCAGCGACATCGAGGACATCATCGGCTAAGGGCGAGATCATGACGACTGTTCTCGCCCCCGTCGAGGGGGAGGCCGTGCGGCTGGCCGCTGTGCCCGATCCGGTGTTCTCCGCGGGGCTCGTCGGGCCGGGAGCGGCGATCGATCCGCTCAGGGGGCCGGGGAAGGCCGTGGCCCCCATCGCGGGAAAAATCATGAAACTGCATCCGCACGCGTACGTGATCGTCGGAGACGACGGCAAGGGCGTGCTGGTGCACCTGGGGATCGACACCGTCCAGCTCAGAGGCGAGGGGTTCCAGCTCCTGGCCGCCGAGGGGGACAGGGTGATCGCGGGGCAGCCCGTCGTGGCCTGGGACCCCGCGCTCATCGAGGCGGGCGGGCGCTCTCCCGTCTGCCCGGTCGTGGCACTCGACGCCGACTTCGTGAGCGGAGTCGCTGAGGGGGCAGTGCATGTGGGAGACGAGCTTTTCCGATGGGACTAGCCACGGCGGCCGAGGCGTCACAATGAACGGGCGCTATCACATGGAAGGTCCGGCTGGTCCGGACCGGCACAGAAGGAGGAGTAATGGCTGAGCGCAAGGTCACCGTGGCCGCGGAGGTAGGGCTGCACGCCCGGCCCGCCGCGACGTTCGTCCAGCGGGCCAAGAAGGCCCCCATGGACATCACGGTGACGAAGTCCCACGGCGGGGAGAAGGTCAACGGCAAGAGCATCCTCGCGATCATGGCGCTCGACGTCAGGCAGGGTGAGACCGTCGTGATCAGCGCGGAGGGCGAGGGCTCGGAAGAGGTCCTCGACGAGCTGGCCGAGATCGCCGGCACGCCATGAACCTGCGGGGGGTGGGGGTCAGCCCGGGCATCGGGCACGGCCCCGCTTACGTGCTCACCGCCTCCGTGCCCGAACCCCCCGAGGGCGCCACCTACACCGGCGAGGCCGAGCAGGAGAAGGAGCGCGCGATGGTCGCGCTCACGCAGGTCGCGGGCGAACTGGAGGCCCGTGGCAACCGTGCGGGCGGCGAGGCCGAGGAGATACTCAAGGCCCAGGCGCTGATGGCCGAGGACCCCGGGCTGGTCGTGAAGGTGCGAACGCTGATCGACCGCGGCCTGGCCGCCCCCAGGGCCGTCTTCGAGGCCTTCACGAAGTACCAGGCCGTGCTGGCCGGCTCCGGCGGCTACCTGGGCGAGCGGGCCGCCGACCTCGACGACATCAGGGACCGCGTGATCGCGATCCTCTACGGGCACGCCATGCAGGGGCTCCCGATCTCGCCCAAGGAGCCGTACGTGCTGGTCGCCAGGGACCTCGCGCCCGCCGACACGGCGCTGCTGCGCAATCAGGACGTCGCCGCGTTCGTCACCGAGGAGGGCGGGCCCACCAGCCACACGGCGATCATCGCCAGGGCGATGGGCGTCCCCGCCGTCGTGGCCTGCGGCGGCGCGACCGCCATCCCGCCGGGCGTCCGGGTGATGGCCGACGGCACCTCGGGAGACGTGCGCGTGGAGCCGGCCGAGTCCGACGTGGCCGAGGCGCTCGGGGCGGACACCGCCAGGCAGGCCGCGTTCGCCCTGGCGAAGGGCCCCGGCAGGACCGCCGACGGGCACGCGGTTCCGCTGCTCGCGAACATCGGCGGCCCTGCCGAACTCGACGACGCCGTCGGTGCCGGCGCCGAGGGTGTCGGGCTCTACCGGACGGAGTTCCTCTTCCTCGACAGGGCCGAGCCGCCCTCCGCCGAGGAGCAGCGGCGTGCCTACCGGGCGGCGCTCGAGGCGTTCCCCGGCGGCAAGGTGGTCGTGCGGACGCTGGACGGCGGCGCCGACAAGCCGCTGGCCTTCCTGCCCGCGCCCAGCGAGCCGAACCCGGCGCTGGGGGAGCGCGGGCTGCGCAGGTTCAGGCGGTTCCCCGAGGTCATGGAGGCCCAGCTCGGCGCGCTGGCGGCCGTCGCGTCCCCGGGGCTCCAGGTCATGGCGCCGATGGTGGCCACGGCCGAGGAGGCCGGGTGGTTCGCGCAGGAGTGCCGGGCCAGGGGCCTGAGGGAGGTGGGCGTGATGATCGAGATCCCGTCGGCCGCGCTGAGGGCCCGCGAACTGCTCGTCCGGGTGGACTTCGTCTCGATCGGGACCAACGACCTCGCCCAGTACGCCTTCGCCGCAGACCGCCAGGTCGGCGCCGTGAGCGCGCTGCACGACCCGTGGCAGCCCGCGCTGCTCGACCTGGTGGCCATGACCGCGACCGCCGCCTCGGACGCGGGCAAGCCGTGCGGCGTCTGCGGCGAGTCGGCCGCCGACCCGGCGCTGGCCTGCGTGCTCGTCGGGCTCGGGGTCTCCACGCTGTCGATGGGGGTCGCCGCGCTGCCCGCCGTACGCGCGGTGCTGGCCGCGCACACGTTGGACCAGTGCCGCCGCGCCGCCGAGGCCGCGCGGGCACAGCCGACGGCGGCCTACGCGCGTGCGGCGGCCCGCGCCCACCTGCCGGGCCTCGTCCGGCTCGGCCTGTAGCCCGCCCCTCCCTTCAAGCGGAGGGTAAAGGGAGGGTCTCCACCGGGTCGTCGGATGGATACCTTTGGAGGCATGCTTCGACGGATCGGCACGGCAGGCCTTCTCACGCTCGCTCTCACCGCCTGCGGCGGTGGGGGCGGCCCGGCGGGCGCGACCCCCACCGGAGGCGGCAAGGCCGCGCCACCCGCGCAGACCCCGGCCCCTCAGACCACGGCCCCCCAGAGCCCGCCCCAGGCCCAGGCGGGCGCCGTCGGGCGCGCCCTGTCGAAGATGAGCGTCCAGGAGAAGGTCGGCCAGCTCTTCATGCCCGTCCTGTACGGCACCGCGGCCGACACGGTGTCGGGCGAGAACCAGGCCAGGTACGGCGCCGGCACCCCGGCCAAGGTGATCGCGAAATACCACCTCGGCGGCGTGATCCTCTTCCCGCACAACATCAAGGGCGTCGGCCAGGTCGTCGGCCTCACCAACGGCCTGCAGAAGTCGTCCAGGGAGGTCCCGCTCCTGATCGGCACCGACCAGGAGAACGGCCTGGTGGCCAGGATGTCCGCGCTCATGACGGACTTCCCCGGCGCCGCCGAGATCGGCGCGACCAAGGACCCCGACCTGGCCATGGCCGTGGCCAAGGCCACCGGTGACGAGCTGCGCGCGCTCGGCGTCAACCTCGACTTCGCCCCGGTCGCCGACGTGAACGTCAATCCGAACAACCCGGTCATCGGCCGCCGGGCCTACGGCGACGATCCGGCGCGGGTGGCGAAGATGGTGGCGGCGGCGGTCAAGGGCTTCGGCGCGTCGAAGGTGGCCGCCACCGCCAAGCACTTCCCCGGCCACGGCGACACCGACGTCGACAGCCACACGGGGCTGCCCGTGATCAAGCACACGAAGGCCCAATGGGAGCGGATCGACGCGCCGCCGTTCAAGGCCGCCATCGGCGCGGGCGTGGATGCCGTGATGAGCGCCCACATCGTCTTCCCCAAGCTCGACCCGTCGAGAGACCCGGCCACGCTCTCCAAGCCCATCCTGACCGGCCTGCTCAGGCAGAAGCTCGGCTTCAAGGGGGTGATCTCCACCGACGCGCTCAACATGGAGGGCGTGCGCAAGAAGTACGACGACGGGGAGATCGCGGTGCGGGCCGTCCTGGCCGGGGCCGACCTGCTGCTCATGCCGAACGACCTGCCCAAGGCGTACCAGGCGGTGCTCGCGGCGGTGAAGTCGGGCCGGATCTCGCAGCAGCGGCTCGACCAGTCGGTCACCCGGCTGCTCACGCTCAAGCAGAACAGGGGGTTCCTGGTCAAGGCTCCCGTGGCCGACGCGGATGAGGCGGCCCGCGTGCTGCGCTCCAAGGAGCACCGCAAGCTGGCCGCCCTTGTCGCGCGTTAGTGCGAGCCGCGCAGCCCGCTGGCGATGAACATGCCGGCCAGCACGGCGAACAGGAACGCCTGCAGGAACTGGATGAGGACCTCCAGCGCGGTCATCACGATCGTCATCGCCACGCCGATGACACCGAGGCCCGCGCCCAGCGGGGTGAGCCGCTCGAACAGGAACCAGAAGCCCACCGAGCTGAAGAAGGCCACGATGATGTGGCCGGCGAACATGTTCGCGAACAGCCGGATGAAGTGGGTGAACAGTGACGTGATGAACACCTCGGCCAGGATCATCGGGGCATAGAGCCCGTACGCCCAGCTCGGCAGGCCGGGCAGGTGCACGATGCCCCGCAGGTAGCCGCGCACGCCGTGGTGCCGGACGCCGAGGTAGATCTTGATGACGTACACGGTGACCGCCAGCACCAGCGGGAAGGCGATGTGGGCGGCCACGGGGAACTGGATGAGCGGGATGACACCCATCAGGTTCCAGATGAGCACGGTCAGGAAGATCGTGAAGAGGAAGCCCATCCAGCGGTCGGAGTCCTTGCCGAGGTTGGGCTTGGCGATCTGCTCGCGCACGAACTCGTACGCGTACTCGCCGATGCTCTGCCAGCCGCGTGGGACGATCTTCGGCTTGGCGAACGCGGCCCAGCACACGGCGATGGCGATGGCCGAGCTGAGCAGCGCGATGAGGACGGGTTTGGTGAGCCATTCCGGGCCGCCGGGGAAGATCGGCGGGAATTGGAAGAGGTCGAGTCCCGGGGCGATCTCGGTCCACTCGTGATGGGGGGCGGTCAGGCCATTGGAGGCGGTCAGGCCATTGGAGGTGATCAGGATCGTCGTCCGCACGGCGGTCCTTTCTTGGTAGCGACCTATCGCTGGAGAATCACCTTAACCGGATATTTCGGACATTCTTTTTGTGGGGTTTTGCCGATTAACAAACGCCGAGTCGTGTAAAGGCGACATCGGAGACTGTTCTACGCTGGAAGCGTGCTTACGGGTGTGCTCATCGACTGGGGAGGGGTGCTGACGACCGGCCTCTCCGACGCCATCGCGCGCTGGATCGCGGCTGACAGGATCGACGGCGACCACTACCGCGAGGTGATGCGGAAGATGATCGACCACGCCTACCACGGTGACGGCGAGAGCGTTGTCCACGCGCTGGAGAGGGGTGAGATCGACGGCTCGGCTTTCGAGCGCGACCTCGCCGCGAGGCTGCTCACCGTGGACGGCGTGCCGCCCGTGGCCGAAGGGCTGCTGGCCCGGATGTTCGCGGGATTCGAACGAGTTGACGCAATGTACGACATGCTCCGCGACGTACGGAAAAATGGTGTCAAAACGTGTTTGGTCTCTAACTCTTGGTCGAATGAGTATCCCCGCCACGACTGGGACGAGTTCTTCGACGCGGTGGTGATCTCCGGCGAGGTCGGGATGCGCAAGCCCGAGCCGCGCATCTTCCACCACGCGCTCGAACAGATCGGGCTCGGCGGCGAGGAGTGCGTGTTCATCGACGACATCGAGGCCAACATCCTGGCCGCCCGCGCCCTCGGCATCGCCGGCATCCACCACAGCGACGCGAACTCGACCATCGCGGAACTCGAGACCCTCCTCCGCCTCACGTTGCGACGGGCATGATAGAGCCCTTGCAAGGCTGAGAACGGAGCGAGGACCTCCGCCTCGGCGCGCCGAGCGGAGCTCGGCCAGAAAGCACGAAAGGTTCGTCATGCGCGTCTATCTGCCGTGCACTCTCCCGGCCCTGGCCACGGCGGTCAAGGCGGGGGAGTTGGGCCCGGCCCCGCTGACCGGCTACGCGGTCACCCCCGCGCTGACCGAGTGGTACGCCTCGGGTGACACCGAGGAGCTCGAATACGTGGCGCTCACCGAGGCGGCCCGCGCCTCGCTGCGGATGCTCGCCGCCGACCGCGCCGACGGCGTCGAGGCCGCGCCGCGGCGGGTGGTGGTCGCGGCGGAGGTGCCCGACCGCTCGGTCTCCGCGGGGGTCGATCTGGAGGAACGGGCGAGAGTGCGCCTCGCCGACCCGATCCCGCTGGCCAAGGTGGCCGCGGTGCACATCGACGACCACGAGGCCGGCCCCGACATCGAGGCCGCCGTCGCCGCGCTGCCCGCCGCCGACGCGGGCGACGACGACGCGAGGTTCACCGTGGACGGGGCCGAGGCGCACGAGCTCATGTGGTACGCCACGCAGGAGATCCCCGACCTCCTGCGCTGATAACAGTGAGATCACATGGATCACCATTCCGTGAGCGCCCGCAGCCCGGCCTCGCTAAGGTCCCGACGCGGCATTGTCAGTCAGACGCAAGGAGTCGGTCCAAGTGAAGCTTCGTGTCGCGGCCGCCGCGGTGGGCGCCATGGCAGCGGTCCTGCTGGCGGGCACGCCCGCAAACGCGCAGGCCAAGCCGTACGACCACCAGGACCCGGCAAAGTCGGGCTGCTGGAGCTCGGCCAAGGTGGTGCGGACGGCCGACATCAAGATGCGGCGCGAGTCGGTCGGGACGATCAAGCTGTGGTGGTCCTTCAAGTGCAAGACCAACTGGGTGGAGATCAGGACGTCCTCGACCGCGACCGGGACCATCAGCGTTTACGCGGGCGACGGCCGGAGTGACACGTTCAGCTTCAAGGCGGGCAACAAGGGCAGGCACTGGGGGAACATGGTCTGGGCGGAGAACATGTGCGCCTACGGCAAGGCCTCCGTGCGGTGGAACGGCGGCCGCGGCGGCCAGATCGGCAACGGCAGCACCACCAAGGCCTGCAAGTAGCTCGTCGCGGGGCCGTGGCCGGATGGTCGCGGCCCCCGCGCTGGACGTTCATCGAGATGTCACACGTGCCGTCTAAGCTTGTCGCAACATGACGACGCACATCATCTGGGATTGGAACGGCACTCTCTTCCACGACATCGACGCCGTGGTCGGAGCCACCAACGAAGTCTTCAAGCCGTACGCGCTTCCTGTCCTGACCGCCGACGGCTTCCGCGCCGTCTACACCCGGCCCATCTGGGTCGCCTACGAGCGCCTGCTCGGCCGTCCCCTGGCCGAGGGCGAGTGGCAGCTGCTGGACGACGGGTTCCACGAGCACTATTTCCGGCTGAGCGAGGTCTGCGGGCTGGCCGCCGACGCCGAGCTCGTCCTGACGGGCTGGACGGGCACCCAGTCGCTCTGCTCGATGGCGCCGCACGCCCATCTGGTGCCCAAGGTCGAGTCGTTCGGCATCACCAGGCACTTCACCCGGATCGACGGGCTGCTCGGCACCACGGGCGGCGAGAAGGCCGCGCACATGGTGGCGCACATCGAGTCCATCGGCGTCGACCCCCGCGAGATCCTGGTGATCGGCGACAGCGTGGACGACGGGCTCGCCGCCAAGCACGTGGGGGCCAGGGCGGTGCTCTACACGGGCGGGATGACCACCAGGGCCGACCTGGAGAGCACCGGCCTCCCCGTGGTCGACACCCTCTCCGCCGCGATCGAGTACGCGTAGGGCGGTCCATGCGCAAATTGCCCAGGCGCCGAACCCGAGCCGGGCGTTGGCCTTAAGCTCAAGGACCGAACTCGAGCGGCGGCGCACGTCGTACGCTATGCGGCGTCACCCCCCAGGAGGCTGCCATCAACCGCCTTGTGCTCTGGAACGTCGACCTGACGCTGGTCGACGTCGCCATCGTGACCAGGGACGCCTACGCCGAGGCGTTCCGCTTCGTGACCGGGCGACCGCTGGTCAAGCTCGTGCCCCCGATGGGCCGCCCGGACTCCGAGATCGTCTTCGAGACGCTCGCCGTCAACGGCGTCCAGGCCGAGGACGATCACCTGCCCAAGTTCCTGTCGGCGCTCGCCGTGGCCTTCGCCGACCGGCGCGGGCGGCTGGCCAAGGAGGGGCGCATGATGCCGGGGGCGAAGGACGCGCTGAAGGCGGTGTCCAGGCTCGACGGCGTGATCCAGACGGTGCTGACCGGCACCATCAAGAGCAACGCCGTCCACAAGCTCAAGGCGTTCGGGCTGGACAAGCACGTCGACTTCGCGCTGGGCGGATACGGCGAGGAGGTCTACCCCAAGGCGACGCTGCTGCAGGTGGCGCAGTCGCGCGCCAAGGAGCGCCTCGGCACGCCGTTCACCGCGGCCAACACCGTGGTGATCGGCGACTCCACGCGCGACGTGCAGGCGGCCAAGATCGGCGGGGCCGCGATGATCGGGGTCGCCTCCGGCCGCTCCACGGCCGCCGAGCTGCGCGACGCGGGCGCCGACGTGGTGCTGCCCGACCTCTCCAACGCCTCCGAAGTGGTTGCCGCCGTCGCCTCTCTCACCGACTCCGCCGGCCGCGCCGTCCTCTGAACCGCCCTCCCGGTCCCGGCGCCCCCTTCCTGGCGCGTCCCAGCCCGTGCCGGACGGCGCTGTGGACGCGCGGCCTCGCTGCTGCGACGTGGGTCAGGACAGGGCATTGAGGAAGCGGGCGGCGGCCGGGGCGGCCACGGCGGCGCCCGGGCCGGCGCCCTCGGCGATGACCGCGAAGGCCAGGTCGCCCCGGTAGCCGATGAACCACGAGTGGGTCGGCGGCTCCTTGCCCGAGCCGTACTCCGCCGTGCCCGTCTTGCCGGCCGTGCCCTCCGGGAAGCGGACCGCGTGGGCGGTGCCCTCGGTGACGACGGCGGGCATGAGCTTGCGCAGGGCGGCGACCACGCCCGGCTCCAGCGGGCGCGGATTGTCCGGCTGGGCCCCGGGGATCAGCTCCTCCTTCACCAGGTGGGGGGCGATCCACGCGCCGGAGGCGATGGCGGCCGCGACCGAGGCCATGTTGAGCGGGCTCGCCAGGACGCGGCCCTGGCCGATCGAGGCGGAGGCCAGATCCGTGTCGTCCTTCGGGTCGGGGAACTCCGCCCGGACCGCGGGGACGCCGGGCGTGATCGGGGTGCCGAAGCCGAAGCTGCGGGCGACCTCGGCCAGCCGCCCGCCCTTGAGCCGCTCCACGCTCATCTGCCCGAACGTCGTGTTGCACGAGTGCGCGAACGCCTCCTCGAACGACAGCGTGCCGAAGTCCTCGAAGTTCGCGTTGTGGAAGGGGAAGCCGCCGATGTTCTTCTCGGCGGGGCACGTGACCTGGCGGGACGGCTCGGCCCCGTCCGCCACCAGCGCGGAGGCGGTCACGACCTTGAACGTCGAGCCGGGCGGGTACTTGCCGAGCAGCGCCCGGTTGAAGCCTCCCGGCCTGTTCACCACCGCGAGGATCTCGCCGGTCGAGGCCCGGAGGGCCACCAGTGAGGCGGGCTGGGAGACGCCCTCAAGGGCCTTGGCTCCTGCCTGGTGGATCTTCAGGTCGACGGTGGTCTGTATCGGGCGGTATCCGGGCGCGGGGACGACCGTCCGGATGGGTTTGTCCCCCTCGTAGAGGTCGATCCGGGAGCGGTTCGACGACTTGAAGCGGTCCGGGAAGGTCTGCTTCATGCCCTCCACGAGCTGCTGCACCGAGCCCGGCGCGGACGGGGTGTTGATCGGGGTGCCGTCGGCGGCCAGGACCCGCAGCGGGTCGCCCTCCTGGGTGATGACGCGCAGCGAGCGGCCCTTCCTGAGCAGCGGATGGATGGTCGCCGGCGTCCAGGCCACCTTCCAGGCGCGGTCGCGCTCGACGAGCTTGAGCTGACCGCTGTAGTCCCAGTCCTCCTGGCCGGTCAGCTTCGCCGCGAACGAGATCTCCTCTCCGTAGGAGGCGAAGACCCCCGTCGCCCTGGGGACGTAGAACTGCGCCCCGGTGAGCTTGAGGTCGGTACGGAAGCGGCGGTGCCAGCTCTCGAAGTCGGCGGGCGGCTCGGCCACCAGCGCGCGCATCCCCGCATAGTCCTGGGCCGACCAGGCCGCCAGGTACTTGTCGGCCGTCTCCTTCGGCGAGCCCTCCGTGCGCAGCGCCCAGATGACGCCTCCCGCCGCGACGACCGGGACCAAGAGCGCCGGAACGATCCACGGCCACCGGCGGCGCCGCCGCCCGTACAGTGTCCCCCTTTGTGGTGCCATGACGCAGAGGACACCAGAGGGGCGGCAGGGGTGTCCAATACTGATATGACTGCTTCAAAGATATAAATGTGGATATAGTGGCTGGTCGTGGACCTCGTCCGGCATCTACGCTACTTCACCGTGGTCGCGGAGGAACTCCACTTCGGCAACGCCGCGATCCGCCTCGGCATGGCGCAGCCGCCGCTCAGCCAGCGCATCAAGCGCCTGGAGGAGGAGCTCGGCGTGCGGCTGTTCGACCGCTCGGCCCGCCAGGTGCGGCTCACCGAGGCGGGCAGGCTGCTCCTGGGCGAGGCCCGCGAGATCGTGGCCCGGGTGGACCGGCTGCACGAGCTGGCCAGGCAGGGCGAGGGCGCGGTCCTCAAGGTCGGCGTCCCGCCCGACCTGGCCGACGCCGTGATCGCCGCCCTGGTCGCGGGTTTCCGCGAGACCAATCCCGAGGTACGCCTCGCGCCCGCCGAGATCTGGACCGCCGACCAGGTGACGGCGCTGGCGGAGGGGGCCATCGACGTGGGCCTGGTCCGCCATCCGGTCTCCGCGCCCGGTCTGCGCTTCGGCCAGGTGCTCGTGCAGGCGCAGGGCGTGCTGCTGGCCGAAGGCGATCCGCTCACCGGTGTCGGGGAGGTGCACCTGGCCGACCTGGCTGGACGTGAGTTGCTGATGCCGCCCCAAGATGGGGAGCCGGGGCTCTACGCGGAGATGCTCTCGGAGTGCCGCCGCCACGGCTACGTGCCCGTCCAGGTGCACGAGGGCGCGGGGCTGGGGCTGGTGCTGGCGGGGGCGGCGGTGGCGTTCGGCCCGAAGGTGGAGCTGCCGGGGCTCGCCTGGAGGCCGCTGCTAGGCTCGCCGATCACGTGCCGGGTCTCCACCGCCTGGCGCGTGGCGGCGAACGCGGTCAACGACTTCTCGGCCGTGGCCGTACGTACGTTGAAGGAGAGCGCCGGGATGACGGACGAGGGTGCCGTGTCCGTGCGGCGGGTCAGCCGCCGGCCGGGGATGCTGGCATGAGCGAGCGCAGCGAGCGAACAATAAGACACAGCCGCGTCGCGCTCATGCGCCCGACGAAGGCGGGCGCATGAGCGCACCTGACTTTGACGCGCTGTTCCGGGCGGCGGGCGTGACCGGCTGGCTGTACGCCTCCGACATCGACTCGGGGCAGGATGTGGGGCACAGGCCGGACGAGCCGGTGCCCACGGCGTCGATGTTCAAGGTGCCGCTGCTGGTGGCGCTCTGCCGCCAGGCCGACGCGGGGCTGCTGGATCTCACCGAACGGGTGACCGTGACGGCCGGCGACCGGGTGTCGGGGCCGACGGGGCTCTCGGCGATGCTCGACGACGTGACCATCTCGCTGCGCGACCTGGCCTACCTGATGATTACCGTGAGCGACAACACCTCAGCCGACGTGCTGCTGGGCCGGGTGGGGTTCGAGGCGGTCAATGAAGTGCCGGCGGAGTTCGGGCTCGACGGGACGCGGGTGACGCAGAGCGCCCGGGAGCTTCTCGACAGCATGAGTGCCGACGCCGGGCACGGGTGGCCGTTCGTGGATCCCGAGGACATCGCGCGGCTGAGGGTGCTCGACCCCGCGCGGACGAACCGGTCAACTCCCCGCGAACTGGCCAGGCTGTTCGGGATGATCTGGCGGGACGAGGCGGCCTCGGCGGAGTCGTGCGCCTGGATGCGCGGCGTGCTGAACATGCAGGTGTGGCCGCACCGGCTGGCCTCCGGCTTCCCGTACGACGACGTCGCGGTCAGCGGCAAGACCGGCACGCTGCCCACGCTGCGCGCCGAGTCGGGCGTCGTCGAATACCCCGACGGCCGGCGCTACGCGGTGGCCGTGGTCACCCGGTCCTTCAGCACCGCGCTCAACCAGCCCAGGGCCGACGCCGTGATCGGCACGGCCGCGCGTATGGCGGTGGACCACCTACGGAAATAGCAAGTTATGTGGAAGGTCGGGTATGACATTCCCCCAAACGGGCGACAGGATGGGGCACATGGTTGCTGAGGGCGCGCTTCTCTGGGAGCCGGGCGAAGAGGTGGTCGCGAAGGCCAGGCTGACCCGTTACCTGGAGTGGCTGGGGAAGCCGGGTCCCTACGAGGACGTGTGGCGATGGTCCGTCGAGCGCCCCGAGGAGTTCTGGACGTCGGTCTGGGAGTACTTCGACGTCATCGGGGAGCGTGGTGACGGGCCGGTCCTCTCGGGGACGATGCCGGACGCCCGGTGGTTCGAGGGCGGCTCGCTCAACTACGCCGAGAACGCGCTGCGCCGTACGGAGGGCACCGCCGTGGTGTTCGTCTCCGAGGACGGCGCCCGCCAGGAGCTGACCTGGGCGGAGCTGCGCGAGGAGGTGGCCCGCGTCCGCGCGGGGCTGTCCCGGCTCGGCGTGCGGCGTGGCGACCGGGTGGCGGCCTACCTGCCGAACATCCCGCAGGCCCTGATCGCCTTCCTGGCGACCGCCTCGCTGGGCGCGATCTGGTCGGCCGGCTCGCCCGACTTCGGGGTGCCGAGCATCGTCGACAGGTTCAAGCAGATCGAGCCCAAGGTGCTCATCGCGGTCGACGGCTACCACTACAACGGCAAGACGTACGACCGCTCCGACGCCGTCAACGAGATCGCCGCCCAGCTGCCCACGCTGCGCGCGACCGTGTGGATCCCGTACCTGGCGGCGCTCGACGAGGGCCGTGCCCCTCAGCAGGCCGAGCCCTCGGAGGCGCACACCCGGGAGGTGCCGCACGGCGAGGTGATCGGCTGGGAGGGGCTGCGGTCGGAGGAGGGGCCGCTGGAGTTCGAACGGGTGCCGTTCGACCACCCGCTCTGGATCCTCTACTCCAGCGGCACGACGGGGCTGCCCAAGCCGATCGTCCACGGTCACGGTGGCGTCGTCCTGGAGCACCTCAAGTCGCTCGCCTTCCACCAGGACGTGGGCGAGGGCGATGTGTTCTTCTGGTACACCACCACGGGCTGGATGATGTGGAACTACCTCATCGGCGCCCTGCTGGTGGGGGCCACGCCGGTGCTGTACGACGGCGCGGCCACCTATCCGTCGCCGGCCGCGCTGTGGCGGATCGCCGACTCCGAGGACGTGACCTACTTCGGGGTCGGGGCGCCGTACATCATGGCCTCGCTCAAGGCCGGGATCCATCCCGAGGGGCTGGAGCGGCTGCGCGGCATCGGCTCGACCGGGTCGCCGCTGCCGCCGGAGGGGTTCGAGTGGGTGGCCTCCGAGCTGCCGGGGATCCCGCTGGGCTCCTTCTCCGGCGGGACGGACGTGTGCACGGGGTTCGTCGGGGCGACCGTGCTCCACCCGATCCGGGCGGGGATCATCCCGTGCCGGTCGCTGGGGGCCAAGGTGGAGTCGTACGACGTCTCGGGCAAGCCGGTCGTCGGCGAGGTGGGCGAGCTGGTGCTGACCGCGCCGATGCCGTCCATGCCGGTGAAGTTCTGGAACGACCCCGACGGACGGCGCTACTTCGAGAGCTACTTCGACGTCTACCCGGGCGTGTGGCGGCACGGCGACTGGATCAAGGTCAACGAGGACGGCAGCTGCGTGATCTACGGCCGCTCCGACTCGACGCTCAACCGGGGCGGCGTGCGGATGGGCACCAGCGAGTTCTACCGGGTGGTCGAGCGGTTCGAGGAGATCGCCGACAGCCTCGTGATCGACACCGGGCAGCTCGGGCAGGAGGGCCGGCTGCTGCTGTACGTGACGCTCGCGGAGGGCGCGACGCTCACCGAGCCGCTCGAACGCGCCCTCTGCGACGCCCTGCGCAAGGAGCTTTCACCGCGTCACGTGCCCAACGAGATCCACGTGGTCCCGGGCATCCCTCGCACGCTCTCCGGCAAGAAGCTGGAGGTGCCCGTACGCAAGATCCTGCTGGGCACGCCCGTCGAGCAGGCGGCCAACCCCGACGCCATGGCCAACCCCGAGGTGCTCCGCCACTTCACGCCGGAAGCATGATGATCTTGCCGCGCGTGCCGCCCTCCTCGGCCCGGCGGTGCACCTCCCCCAGCTCGGTCAGGGGGAGCGACTCGGCGATCTCGACGTCGAGCTCGCCCCGGTCGATGAGGGCGGCGAGCTCGGCCAGCTGAGCCGGGTCGTTGCGGGCCACGAAGTGGGTGCCGCCCTCGATCGGGGTGGCGATGGTGATCACCGTGCGCCCGAGGCCGGCCAGGGCGGCGGCGTCCTTCGCGGGGAGCGCGGCCAGGTTCAGCAGCACGTCCATGCTGCCGGGGAGCGGCGTGGTCGTGTAGTCGATCACCTCGTCGGCGCCGTACCGCTTGACGGCCGCCGCGCTGCGCGGGCTCGCCGTGGCGAACACGGTCGCGCCCGCGAGCTTGGCGAGCTGGACGGCGAACATGCCGACCCCGCCGCCCGCCCCGTTGATCAGCACGCGCTGCCCCCGCGTGACGCGGGCGTGCTCGTGGACCGCCTGCCAGGCGGTGAGCCCGGCCACCGGCACCGCGGCGGCGTGGGCGAGCGGGACGCTCTCCGGCGCCCTGGCCAGCACGCTCGCCGGGACGGCGGCGTATTCGGCCGCCACGCTCCCTACCAGGCCGAACACGCGGTCACCTGCCACCAGGTCCGTGACGCCCCGGCCGGTCTCGACGACCGTGCCGGAGACGTCCGAGCCGAGCGTGTGCGGCAGCTCCACGCGGAGCACGTCGCGCAGCAGGCCCGCGCGCAGGCCGATCTCCGACGGGTTGAACGAGGTCGCGGCCACCTCGATGAGCACCTCCCCAGGGCCCGGCCGCGGCGTCGGTATCCGGTCATGGCGGATCTCGCCGCCGTATTCGTGGATGCGGGCGGCCCGCATGGTCTCGGGCGGCGCTCCGGGGGAGCGGAAGTCCGCGGCGTGCTCGGCCACCCATGCGCCGAACGTGCGGGGCGGAGTCTTCGTGATCTCCTCGACCGCCGACGTGGCGGGAGCCGGGTGGCCGACCAGGTCCGCCTGGGCCTGGAGGACGCTGTCCACCGCCTGCGGGGGCCAGCCCTTGGCCAGCAGGTCCGCGCGGGTCCGGTCCGGCGGGACCTCCTCCCAGCGCGCCGGAAATTTCATGATCTCGGAAATGACGCGTACCTGGTCGGCCTGGGTGATCGACTCCGGACCGGTCAATTCGTGGACGGCGCCGTGGTGCCCGTCGTCCAGCAGCGCCCGTACGGCGACCGCCGCGATGTCCCGCTCGTCCACCACGGGCATGGCGGCCCGGCCGTACGAGCCGCGTACCAGTCCGGCCCGGACCTGCGCGGCCCATCGCAGCGCGTTGGCCGCGAAGGCGTGCGGGCGCAGGAACGTCCACTCCATCCCGGACCGCTCGATCAGCCGCTCGATCTCGCGTTCGTGGTCGCGCACCGCCGCGGAGGAGAGGTAGACCACGCGGCGGGCCAGGCCTGCGATGGCGTCGATCACCGCCCGCGCTCCGTCCGCCGTGGCGAACGGCCACACCAGGAACACCGACTCCACCCCGTCGAGCGGCAGCGACCCGGGGTCGGCCAGGTCGCCTCCGGGTCTGCTGAAGAGCCTGACCTCGGCCCCCGCCGCGGTCAACTGCGCCGCCACCTGCCTGCCGACCGTGCCGGTAGCACACGTGACCAGTATTTTTCTCATGCAGGCCACCGTAGATGCCCGCTACGAGACAACCAATGCGCCATAGTCGCCCATTTCATACGTCATCGTCTTCCGGTAGGTTTCGACCGTGGATGTGCTCAGCGACGTGATCGCCCTCATGCGCACCGGCAGCCCCCGCTCGGCCCGCGTCGAACTGCGCGCGCCCTGGGGGCAGCGCTTCCCCTCCGTGCCGGGCTCCGCGGGATTCCAGGTGATCCTTCGGGGATCGAGCTGGCTGATCCCGCCGGAGGGCGATCCGATCGCGCTGTCGGTGGGCGACGTGCTCTTCTTCCCCCACGGTCACGGCTACGCGATGGCCGACTCGCCGACCACCCCGGTGGTCGAGCTCGACTGCGACCCGCTGGACGACGCGCCCGGCCTGTTCGCCTCCGAGTCGATCGACGGCCCTGTCTCCACCGTCCTGCTGTGCGGGGGCTACCGGCTCGACCCTGGCCGGGCCCATCCGATCCTGCGCGAGCTGCCCGACCTGATCCACCTGCCCGCCCGGCTCGGCCTGCACAACGAGCTGCGGGCCGCCGTCGAGGCCCTGGGCGCGGAGATCCAGCGCCCCCGGCTGGGCGCCGACACGGTGGTGTCGTCGCTGCTCGACCTGCTCCTGCTCTACATCCTGCGGGCCTGGTTCGAGGGGGAGCACGGCCAGTGCTCGGTCGGCGGGTGGGCGCAGGCGCTGGCCGATCCGGGCATCAGCGCCGCGCTGGACGCCGTCCATCGCGATCCCGCCCATCCGTGGACGGTGCAGGAGCTGGGCGCGCGGGCGGGGCTGTCGAGGGCGGCCTTCTCCCGCCGCTTCAGCGCGCTGGTGGGCCGGCCGCCGCTCGCGTACATCACCTGGTGGCGCCTGGCCACGGCGGCCCGCCTGATGCGCGAGTCCGACGCGCCGCTCAGCAGGATCGCCGCCAGCGTCGGCTACGGCTCGGAGTTCGCTTTCGCCAACGCCTTCAAGCGGGAGTACGAGGTGGCGCCGGGCAGGTACCGCCGGGAGGGGTGTTCTTTGCCCGCGAAAGAACTTCTTAAAACGTAACAATTGCCGCACGACTTTGTGCGCGTGGCGATCTCGTATTCGGCAGCCATTGACGCTCCAACCATTGCTGAATTACCGTCGCCACATTGCTTAAAACGATTTTGCCGGGGAGCCGCGGCAAATGGATGAGACGCCCGTTCTGTCCCTCTTACAGGTCAGCAAGGCGTTCGGTGCGGTGCGCGCCGTACGCGAAGTCTCTCTCGAGCTCTTCCCCGGTGAGGTGCACGCGCTCGCCGGGGAGAACGGCGCGGGCAAGTCGACGCTCGTGAAGATCCTCTCCGGAGTCCACCGCCCCGACTCGGGGCGGATCCTGTTGGACGGCGAGCCGGTGGAGTTCGGCGGGCCCGCGGACGCGCAGCGGGCCGGGGTCGCGGTCATCTACCAGGAACCGACCCTCTTCCCTGACCTGTCGGTCATGGAGAACATCTTCATGGGCCGCCAGCCGCGCCGCCGCCTCGGCATCGACCGGCGGGCCATGCGGGCGAGCACCGCCGAGCTGTTCGGCAGGCTGGGCGTGCACCTCGACCCCGACCAGCCGGCCCGCGGCCTGTCCATCGCCGACCAGCAGCTCGTGGAGATCGCCAAGGCGCTGTCGCGGCAGGCGCGGGTGCTCGTCATGGACGAGCCGACCGCCGCCCTGTCGGGCACGGAGGTCGCCCGGCTCTTCGGCGTCGCGCGGGCGCTGCGCTCGCAGGGGTGCGCGCTGCTGTTCATCTCGCACCGGCTGGAGGAGATCTTCGAGCTCTGCCGGCGGGTCACCGTCCTGCGCGACGGCGCGTACGTCGCGAGCGACCTGATCGCCGACATCACCCCCGACGACCTGGTACGCCGCATGGTCGGCAGGGAGCTGGACGCCCTGTTCCCCAAGCAGGAGACCTCCCGCGGCGAGGTGGCGCTGAAAGTGCGGCGGCTCACCCGCGAGGGCGTCTTCACCGACGTCTCCTTCGAGGTGCGCCGGGGCGAGATCGTCGCGCTGGCCGGGCTGGTCGGGGCGGGGCGCAGCGAGGTGGCCAGGGCCGTGTTCGGCATCGACCGGTGGGACGCGGGGAGCGTGGAGGTGGACGGCGCGCGGCTGCGGCCCGCCAGCCCCACGGCGGCGATGGCGGCGGGGCTGGCGCTGGTGCCGGAGGACCGGCGGCAGCAGGGGCTCGTCATGGACCTGTCCATCGAGCGCAACATCGGGCTCGCCGGGCTGGCCGCCGTACGCCGAGGGCCGCTGATCTCCCGGCCGGCCGAGCGCGAGCGGGCCAGGGACTGGGCGGTGCGGCTGCGGCTGAAGTTCGGGCGGCTGACGGACCCCGTGAACGTGCTGTCCGGCGGCAACCAGCAGAAGGTGGTGCTGGCCAAGTGGCTGGCGCGCAAGCCGTCGGTGCTCATCGTGGACGAGCCGACCCGGGGGATCGACGTGGCCACCAAGGCCGAGGTGCACCGGCTGCTGTCGGAGCTGGCCGGGGGCGGGGTGGCGGTGCTGATGATCTCGTCCGAGCTGCCCGAGGTGCTGGGGATGGCGGACCGGGTGCTGGTCATGCACGAGGGGCGGCTGGTGGCCGAGATCCCCCGCGCGGACGCGACCGAGGAGAGCGTGATGGCCGCCGCCACCGGAAGGAGCGTCGCATGACCGCGACCGCCACCAGGACGGAGGCCGCGCGGCGGGGAGGCGGGCGGCGGCTCGTGGACCGCGTCGCACGCGTGCGCGAGCTGGGCATCGTCGTCGCGCTCGGCGTGCTCTTCGGCGTCACGGGCGCCGTCAACCCGTCCTTCCTCACCTACGCCGGCATCCGCGACATCCTGCTCAACTCCGCCATCGTCGCCATGCTCGCCGTCGGCCAGACGCTCGTGGTCATCACCAGGAACGTCGACCTGTCCGTCAGCTCCGTGGTGGGCCTGTCGGCGTTCGGGGGCGCGCTGATCCTGGCCGACCATCCGGGCGTGCCGGTCGCGGTCGTGGTCGCCGGGTGCGTGCTGCTCGGCGCCTTGTGCGGGGTGGTCAACGGGCTGCTCGTCGGGGCGGCGAAGGTCCCCGCGCTGGTGGCCACGCTCGGCACCCTGTACGCCTTCCGCGGCATCGACTACGCCTGGGCCGGCGGACGCCAGGTCAACGCGGCCGACATGCCCGAGGGCTTCCTCTCCCTCGGGACGCGCTCGGTGCTCGGGGTGCCGCTGCTCGCCCTGACCGCCCTGGTCGTGCTGGCGGTGGTCGGCTGGATGCTGGGCAACCTGCGCTCCGGCAGGGAGCTGTACGCCATCGGCTCCAACCCCGAGGCGGCGGTGCTGGCCGGGATCAGGGTGCGGCGCCGGATCGTCGCCGCGTTCGTGGCCAACGGGGCTCTGGCGGGGCTGGCCGGGGTCATGTGGGCGGCCCGCTTCGGCACGGTGGACGCCACCGTGGCCACCGGGAAGGAGCTCGACGTGGTCGCGGCCGTCGTGGTGGGCGGGGTGGCCATCTTCGGCGGCAGCGGCACGGTGTACGGGGCGGCCCTGGGGGCGTTGCTGCTGTCCGGCATCACCAGCGCCCTGGCCGTGCTGCGGGTGGACGCGCTCGCCCAGACGGCGATCAACGGCGCGCTGCTGATCGCCGCCATCGCCCTCGACCGGATACTCGCGCTGCGGGTGGCCGCCGCGCTGCGCCGCCGGAGGTTCCACGATGCGACTTGACCTGGCCCGCCGGTGGGAAGGGCTCATCCTCGTGCTGCTCGCCGGCGTGGTCGTGTGGGCCTCGCTGGGCGTGGACGGGTTCGCGAACGGGTCCAACATCTCGTTCCTGCTGCTCGACACCACCGAGATCGCCCTCATGGCCCTGACCATGACGCTCGTGATCATCGCGGCCGAGATCGACCTGTCGGTGGCCTCCACGCTCGGCCTGTCCTGCGCGGTGCTCGGCCGGCTGTGGAACGCCGGGCTCCCGATCGAGGCGATCATGCCCATCTGCCTCCTGGTGGGCGCGGCGTGCGGCGCGTTCAACGGGCTGCTCGTCACCCGCCTCGGCCTGCCCTCGCTGGCGGTCACGATCGGGACGTTCGCGCTCTTCCGCGGCCTGGCGTACGTGATCCTCGGCGACCAGGCGGTGGCCGACCTGCCGCCCGCCTACACGGGCCTGGCGACGGCCTCGTTCGGGCCTGTCCCGGTCGCGACCGTGCTGGTCGCGGTGCTGGCGGCGGTGGCGGCCGTGGTGCTGCACGCGACGGGGCCGGGCCGGTCGATCTTCGCGCTCGGCTCGAACGAGGAGGCCGCCTTCTTCGCGGGCGTCCGGGTCAAGCGGATCAAGCTCTGGCTCTTCGTGGCCTCCGGGGTGATGGCGTCGCTGGCGTCCCTCGTCTACACGTTCCGCTACGCCAGCGCCAGGGCGGACAACGGCGTCGGGCTCGAGCTCGCCGTGGTGGCCGCCGTACTGCTCGGAGGGGTGTCGATCTTCGGCGGGCGCGGCACGCTGCCGGGGGTCCTGATGGCGGTGCTGCTGCTCGGCGTGGTGCGCAACGCGCTCATCCTCGCCGACGTGGCCAACGAGGTCCTGAACTTCGTGACGGGCCTGCTGCTCGTCGCGTCCGTGCTGGCGCCCAACGTGGGGGCGGTATGGCGGCGGCGCACATCACCACAAGTGGAAGGGAAGTCCGCTACATGACAACGCGCACCCCTTGGCGGCCCACGGCGCTCCTCGCCGGACTCGTCCTGCTGACGGCCGCCTGCGGCGGCACCACCAAGAGCGACGTGGCGAAGCAGCAGTCCTCCGCCCCCGCCGCGTCGTCCGCCCCGGCCGATCCGAACGCGCCCCTCAAGCAGGGACTGAAGATCGCGTTCCTGCCCAAGCAGGTCAACAACCCGTACTTCACGATCGCCGACGACGGCGGCGCCGCGGCCGCCAAGGAGTTCGGCGGCGAGGCCAAGGAGGTCGGCCCGTCCGAGGCCAGCGCGTCCTCCCAGGTGTCCTACATCAACACGCTGATCCAGCAGAAGCAGGACGCCATCGTCATCTCCGCCAACGACCCGAACGCCGTCGTGCCCGCGCTCACCCGGGCACGGGCCGCCGGAATCAAGGTCGTCAGCTACGACTCCGACACCGCGCCCGCGGGCCGGCACGTCTTCGTGAACCAGGCGAGCGCCGAGGACCTCGGCCGCACGGAGGTCCAGCTGCTGGCGGAGCAGATCGGGCACAAGGGCAAGATCGCGGTGCTGTCGGCCACCCCCAACGCGACGAACCAGAACACCTGGATCGACTTCATGAAGGACGAGCTCAAGAAGCCCGAGTACAAGGAGATGGAGCTGGTCAAGGTCGCCTACGGCAACGACGAGGACCAGAAGTCGTTCACCGAGACGCAGGGGCTGCTCCGCTCGTATCCGGATCTGGCGGGCATCATCTCGCCCACGACCGTGGGGATCGCCGCGGCCGCCCGCTATCTGTCGGACTCGCCGTACAAGGGGAAGGTCAAGCTCACCGGGCTCGGCACCCCCAACCAGCTCAAGAAGTTCGTCAAGGACGGGACCATCGAGGCGTTCGAGCTGTGGAACCCGGCCGACCTGGGCTACCTGGCGTCGTACGCGGCGGCGGCGCTCGCGTCCGGGCAGATCAGCGGGGCGGAGGGGGAGAAGTTCAAGGCGGGCAAGCTCGGCGAGTACACGGTCGGGGCCAAGGGCGAGGTGCTGCTCGGCAAGCCGACCGTCTTCAACAAGGAGAACATCGACAAGTTCGACTTCTGACGCTGTCGCCCGGGTTTGCCGAGATCGCCGGGCGGGAAGCCGCTTGGTCATTGCCGGAGTGGGGGCAGGCGGGGCCGCCGAACCGTATTGAAGATCACATTTGCCCCATGAGGTGCTAAAGCACTTTTTTTGGGGCAGGTGACCGCTATGCGGACAACTGATGAAGGTCGAAGGTGGTCGCGGTGACCGGCTCCACGATCTCGCTGGGCGTCGAGGAGGAGTTCCACATCGTCGACACGCGGACCCGGCACCTGGTCCCGAAGGCGGGCATCCTCCTCGACATGCTGCCGGAGGACTGCTTCACCAAGGAACTCCAGCGCTCCATGCTGGAGACCAACAGCAAGCCCTTCCGCGACCTGCAGGGCCTGGCCCGCGACCTCGGCGGCATGCGCGCGATGGCGGTGCGCAGGGCGGAGAGCCTGGGGCTCGGCATCGTGGCGGCGGGCAGCGTGCCGCTGGCCGACATCGACCGTATGAAGGTGTCGCCCGACGCGCGCTACGAGCAGATGCTCGACGACTACCAGCTCCTCACGCGCGAGCAGCTCATCTGCGGGACCCAGGTCCACGCCGAGGTGGCCGACCGCGAACTCGCCCTCGCCCTCGCCCACCGCCTGTCACCGTGGGCGCCGCCGCTGCTGGCGCTCAGCTCCAGCTCGCCGTACTGGCTCGGGGATGACACGGGGTACGGCAGCTACCGGACCATGGTGTGGCAGCGCTGGCCCACGGCCGGGCCGATGGCCCGCTACGACTCCGCGGCCGACTACGAACGCATGATCGACGGCCTCATCCAGTCAGGTGTGATCACCGATCCCGGGATGATCTACTTCGACATCCGGCCGTCGGCCCACGTGCCGACCGTGGAGCTGCGGATCTGCGACTCCTGCCCGCGCGTGGAGGACATCGTGCTGATCGCCGGGCTGTTCCGGGCGCTGGTGGCCCGCGGCCTGGAGGAGGAGCGGCGCTCCCCGGGGCTGGAGGTGCCGCTGGAGAGCGTACGGGCCGCGACGTGGCAGGCGGCGCGCTCCGGGCTCGAAGGTGAGCTGGTCGATCCGGTGGAGGGCGCGCCCAGGCCGGCCGCCGAGGTGGTGACCGGGATGGTGGAGGGCCTGCGGCCGTACCTGGAGGAGGCCGGCGACTGGGAGCTGGTCTCGGGGCTGGCCCGCGAGGCGCTGGCCAGGGGCAGCTCGGCGGCGCGGCAGCGGGCGGCGTTCGCCCGGCGCGGACAGCTGGGCGACGTGGTGGACATGCTCCTCGCGGAGACGCGGTCGGGTGGATGGGAGCCGCTCGGCGGCGACACCTCGTCGTACCGGCCGGCCGCCTGAGGCGACACGTACGAGGCCATGGTTCCGCGTGGAGCGACCGGCGGCATGACGCGCCGGCGTACGCACCTGCGGCTCGGCGGATCCGGTGCGGGAGGACTGACGTGAGATGACGGAAGGTGGACGAACGGATGTGCGGGCTGACCGGTGAAATCCGCTTCGACGGGAAACCGGCGGACATGGGCGCCGTGGATCGGATGACCGAGGCGATGCGCGAGCGCGGACCCGACGGCTCCGGCCTGTGGGCGATGGGTTCGGTGGCCCTCGGACACCGGCGCCTGAAGATCATCGACCTGTCCGAGAAGGCGGCGCAGCCCATGGTGGACGGCGAGCTCGGACTCGCCGCGGTGTTCAACGGCTGCCTGTACAACTATCGCGAGCTGCGCGAGGAGCTGCGCTCCGCCGGCTACCGGTTCTTCTCCACCTCCGACACCGAGGTGCTGGTGAAGGCGTTCCACCACTGGGGCGGCGAGTGCGTCGAGCGGTTCAAGGGCATGTTCGCCTTCGCGGTGGCCGAGCGCGACACCGGCCGGCTGATGCTGGGCCGCGACCGGCTCGGCATCAAGCCGATGTACCTCTCCCGGAGCGGCGACCGCCTGCGCTTCGCCTCCACCCTGCCCGCGCTGCTGGCCGGCGGCGACGTGGACACCACGATCGACCGGGTCGCCCTGCACCACTACATGACCTTCCACTCCCTGGTGCCCGGCGAGCGGACCATACTCAACGGAGTCAGCAGGCTGCCCGCCGCGACCGTACGGACCTTCGAACCCGACGGCACCAGCACCGACCGCCGCTACTGGGACCCCGCCTACACCCGCTCGGCCCTGCCCGAGCACGCCGGCCTGGGCGACGGCGAGTGGCGGCACGCCGTGCTGGAGGCGCTGCGTGCGGCCGTGCGCCGCCGGATGGTCGCGGACGTGCCGGTCGGCGTGCTGCTCTCGGGCGGCCTGGACTCCAGCCTGATCCTCGCGCTGCTGGCCGAGGAGGGGCAGGAGGGGCTCGCCACGTTCAGCATCGGCTTCGAGACGGCGGGCGGCGAGCGCGGCGACGAGTTCCACTACTCCGACCTGATGGCGCGGCGCTTCGGCACGGACCACCATCGCATCCGCATTCCGGACAGCCGTCTCGTGACCGGGCTGGAGGAGGCCGTGCGGTCCATGAGTGAGCCGATGGCCAGCCACGACTGCGTCGCCTTCCACCTGCTGTCGCGCGAGGTGGCGCGGCACGTCAAGGTCGTCCAGTCCGGGCAGGGCGCCGACGAGGTGTTCGGCGGCTACAGCTGGTTCCAGCCGCTGGCGGGCGTGCCGCGCGAGCAGGCCGGTGACGCGTACCTGGCCGCGTTCGCCGACCGGCCGCACGAGGAGCTGGCGGGTATCGTGAGCCCCGAGTACCTGCTCGACGACGACGTCAGCTCCGCGTACGTGCGCGCCCACACGGCCCGGCCGGGCGCCGACACCGCGCTGGACGCCGTCCTGCGGCTGGAGACCACCGCCATGCTGGTCGACGACCCCGTCAAGCGCGTGGACAACATGACCATGGCCCACGGCCTGGAGGCGCGCACCCCGTTCCTCGACCACGAGCTGGTCGAACTGGCCGCGGCCTGCCCCGACGGGCTCAAGCTCGCCGACGGCGGCAAGGGCGTGCTCAAGGACGCCGCCCGTCGGCTGCTCCCGGCCGAGATCATTGACCGGCCCAAGGGCTACTTCCCCGTCCCGGCCGTGCGCCACCTCGACGGGCCCGTGCTCGACCTGGTCCGTGACGCGCTCACCGCGCAGGCGGCCCGCTCGCGCGGCCTGTTCCGGCCGGAGTACGTCAAGACGCTGCTCGACGACCCCGACCGCGACCGCGCCACCACCGGCGTCAACACCCTGTGGCAGCTCGGGCTGCTGGAACTGTGGCTGCAGGCCCAAGGAGTCTGATGGCCCCGTCCCCCGCGCTGCCCTCCCCCGAGAGCCTGCAAGCCTGGGGGTGCTGGAACCCGTCGCCGGCGCCCGACCAGGGCTCCGTGGCGTACGTCAGTGACCGGGACGGACGTCCCCGCGTGTGGATCCAGTTGCTGCCGGGCCACGCGTCGGCAGGCCGGATGCCGGCCCCGGCGCGTGGGGGAGACGGCGCCGACCTCGGCGCGTCCTGGTCCGGCCCGGGCTCCGGGCTGACAGGTGTGAACTTCGAGCCGATGGGGGCGGCCACCCAGGCCCGCCTGGCGTGTGGCGTGTCCGCGTGGCCGGTCGAGACCGGTCCTGAGCCGGTCTGCGACGTCTCGTGGGCGCCGACCGGCGAGCGGCTGGCCGTCCTCGTGGCACCCGGCGGCGGCGAGCACACCCAGGTGTGGACGGTACGCCCGGACGGCGACGACCTCCGCCCGCTCGCCATGCCGCCCGGCGGCTCCGCGTCGTTCGTCCGGTGGACGGGGCGCGGCGAGGTGCTGCTCGTCGCCGAGACGTCGGTCTCGGGGGTGACCGAGGCCGTGCTGGTGGACGCCGCGACCGGGAGCCGCGAGGTCGTCGCGGCGGGGCCGTTGCTGCGGCCGGCCGCCGTGAGCCGAGACCACGCCACGCTGCTGCTGCGCCGGGGGCCGAGGGGCGCGCGGCGGATGTCGCTGACCGGCCGCGGTCCGGGCTCGGACGACGAACGGCCGCTGCTCGCCGACCTGCCGGGCTCGACCGACTACGGCATCCTGTCGCCGGACGGCGAGACGGCCTACCTGCTCTCCGACGCGGGCCGCGACCGCCCGGCCCTCCTGGCCGTACGGCGGCGGGTGGCGGTCTCGTCCGGCACGACCGCGCGACGGCACGGTGTGACGCCGGAGGACGGTCGTCGCCGCCTGGCCTGGCCGGCCCTCCGAGACGGGTCGCGGTCGAGCGGCGTGGCGGCCGGACGAGAGCCCGCCGCGGCGGTCGAACCGGGTGATGCCGTGGCGGCAGGAGAGCCCGCTACGGCGGTCGAGCCCGGCGATGCCGTGGCGGCGGGAGAGCCCTCCGCGGTGTTCGAGCCCGGCGATGCCCTGGCGGCAGCGGAGCCGGCGATCGAGCATGGTGATGCCGTGGCGGCAGCGGAGCCGGCGGTCGAGCCTGGTGATGCCTCGGCGGCAGCAGAGCCCTCCGCGGTGGTCGAGGTGGGTGATGCCGTGGCGGCCGGACTGAAGGATGCCGTGCCAGGGGGACGACGGCATGTCGTGCCGACCGGGCTTGAGCATGGCGGGCCGGACGCGCGGGAATACGTCTTGCTGGCCGAACGGGACGACGCCGAACTCGACCAGTTCGCCCTGACCCCCGACGGGCGGCGGGCGGTGCTCGTGTGGAACGAACACGGCCGCTCCACCCTGGCGGTCCTGGACACCGGCACGGGAGCCGTGACCCCGCTCCCTCCGCCGCCGGCCGACGTCGTGACCTCGATCCGCATGAGCCTCGACGGCGCCACTGCCTTCATGGCCGCCGAAAGCTCCGACCAGCCCTCCCACGTGCTGCTCTGCGACCTCGCCACCGGGCGCTACGAGGAGGTGGCCGGGCTGGGACGGCTGGCCCACGCGCCCCGGGCCGAACTGATCGAGATCAAGGCGCACGACGGCCTCGACCTGGCCGCCTGGCTCTACCGGCCCCCGTCCGTCCAGGGGCCCGCGCCTTACCTGGTGTACCTGCACGGCGGCCCCGAGGATCAGGAGCGGCCGACCTTCAACCCGCTCTACCACAACCTCCTCGCGGCCGGCATCGGCGTGCTCGCGCCCAACGTGCGCGGCTCGTCCGGTCACGGGCGGGCCTTCCGCGAGGCCGACGACCGCGAACTGCGTTTCCACGCCGTCGAGGACGTCGCCGACTGCGCCACCGAGCTGGTACGGCGGGGCGTCGCCGACCCGGGCCGGCTCGCGTGCATGGGCTGGTCGTACGGCGGCTACCTGACCCTGGCCGCCCTGGTCACCCATCCCCGGCTCTTCCGGACAGGCGTCGACGTGTCCGGCATGTCGGATCTTGAGAGTTTCTATGCCCATACCGAGCCGTGGATCGCCGCCGCGGCGGTCGGCGAGTACGGGCACCCCGAGAAGGACCGTGACCTGCTGCGCGCGCTGTCGCCGCTGCGGCGCTTCGACCGGCTGGAGGCCCCGCTCTTCGTGGTCCACGGAGTCCACGACACGAACGTGCCCGTGCACGAGGCCGAGCAGGCCGTTCGGGCGGCGCGGGCGCGCGGGGTGATGTGCGAGGAGCTGCTCTTCCCCGACGAGGGGCACGAGATCCGGCGCGCGGCCAACCGGGCCGTCTTCGTCGGCAGGGTCGTCGGCTGGCTCACCCACCACCTCCTCGCGCCGCACCACTAGCCTCCGGTCTCGCGGAGGATGTGCTGGACGTTCACGTCCGGCCGCGCGGCACGACCAGGCCCGACTCGTACGCGGCGACGACGGCCTGGGTCCTGTCGCGCAGGCCGAGCTTGCCCAGGACGCGGCTCACGTGCGTCTTGACCGTCTCCTCCGTGACCACCAGCCTGGCCGCGATCTCGGGGTTGGACAGGCCCTCGGCGACCAGCCGCAGGACCTGCGTCTCCCGTGGGGTCAGCGAGGAGAGCGCCGCCCTGCCGAGCTCTGGGCCGGGCTTCGGACCCAGGCGGGCGAACTCGCTGATGAGGCGGCGGGTGACCGCCGGGGCCAGCAGCGCCTCGCCGGCGGCGATGACGCGGACCGCGTCGAAGAGGCGCTCGGCCGTGACGTCCTTGAGCAGGAAGCCGCTGGCTCCCGCGCGCAGGGCGTCGTAGACGTACTCGTCGAGGTCGAACGTGGTCAGGATGAGCACCTTCGGCCCGCCGGCGAGGCGCCGGGTGGCCTCGATGCCGTCCATGACCGGCATGCGCACGTCCATGAGCACCACGTCGGGGGAGAGCTCGCGACAGGCCAGCACCGCCTCGGCCCCGTCGGCGGCGGTGCCCGCTACTTCGAAGTCGGGCTGGGTGTCGAGCAGCTCCCCGAACCCGGTCCGCACGACCAGGTGATCGTCGGCGATCACGATCCTGATCTTGGAGGTCCCGCCGCTCATCCGCCCGTCCCGTCCCTTCCCGGCAGGCGGGCCTCGACCAGGAAGCCGCCGCCATGCGCGGGACCCGTGCGCAGCTCGCCACCGACGGCGGCGGCACGCTCCCGCATCCCGGCCAGCCCGTGCCCGGCCGCCTCCGCTGTCCCCTTGCCCGGCGCGTCGCGTCCCGCCGCCTCCGCCGTCCGCCTGCCCGCCACGTCGTGCCGGGCCGCCTCCGCCGTCCGCAGGCCGGGCGCCTCATGCCCGGCCGCCGCCGCGCTCGGCGTCCCCGGGCCGTTGTCGCGGATGAGCAGGCGCAGGTCGTCGCCGGTGTAGTCGAGCTCCACGTCCACCGCCGCCCCCGGCGCGTGCCGCCGCGCGTTGGTGAGCGCCTCCTGGATGATCCGGTACGCGGCCAGCTCCACGCCGGGGTCGAGCTCCACGGGCGAGCCGCGCAGGATCAGCCGGGTGCTCGTACCCGACGCCTCCCTCGCCTCGTCGACCAGCTCGTTGAGCTCGTGCAGGCGCAGGCCCGGCTGGGGACGCCAGGCGGCCTCGGCCTCGGCGTCCTCGCGCAGCACGCCGAGCAGCCGCCGCATCTCGGTCAGCGCCGCCCTGGCCGTGTCACCGATCGCCAGCAGCCGCTCCGCGCCCGCCGCCGGCATCCCGGGAACGGCCAGCCGGGCGGTCTCCGCCTGCACGGCCACCATGGAGATGTGGTGCGCGACGACGTCGTGCAGCTCGCGGGCGATGCGGGCGCGCTCGCCGCGGGCGGTGTGCTCGAGCAGGCTGTCGGCGATGACCTGCCGGGCGGCGGTGTCGGCCCTGGCCGTGCGCCGGGTCCGTACGGCGATCCCGGCCAGCGCCGCCGCCGGGGCCAGGAACGCCAGCAGCAGCGTGAGCCGCCGCACCTGGTCGCCCGGCCCGAGCGCCGCCGCCAGCACCGGATAGGGCATGGTGACCAGCACGGCCGCCACCGGCGAGCCGTGGCGTCCGAACCGGTAGCCGGTGACCAGCTGCGCCACCGCGCCCGCCACGGTCAGGGTGTGGAAGGCGCTGATCGACAGCAGGCACGCCCCTGAGGTCAGCACCGCCGCCACGGCCGGCTGTGCCCACAGCAAGGGCATCGGCAGCGTGGTGGCCAGGGCGAGCAGGGAGAAGACCACGAGGATCAGCGGCGCCCCCTCGGACCGCACGGCCGAGCCGTCCATCGAGCCGTCCATCGAGCCACTCACAGCGCCGTTCATCGAGCCGCTCACAGCGCCGCTCACTGGGCCGTTCACAGGAGCGCTCACGGTCTCGCTGAAGGCGGACACGCTCCCCGCGTGCGCGACCGACTCGGCCACCGCGAGCAGCGCCAGCACCACGCCCGCCACGACCGGCGCGTACGGCGCCGAGGCGACCCGGCACCCCCAGCCGTACGCCACCCCGACCAGCCGCGCGGCGCGGTCCTGCGCTCGTCTCACCAGGTCATTGTCCCCGGGAGCCGGCGATCCTGGCATCCCTCACAAGAGGGACGTGACGTAGCTGACGCCAGCGACGGCGGAGATCGCTCCGCCGCGTGACGACCGCGGCAGGGGCCGCTGCCTAGTCTGCCTGGCGTGGAAGCAACCATCGAAGTAACCGGCCTGCGCAAGCGGTTCGGCCAGACCCAGGCGCTGGACGGGATGACGTTCACCGTGCTGCCTGGCCGGGTCACCGGGTTCGTGGGGCCGAACGGGGCGGGCAAATCCACCACCATGCGGGTGGTGCTCGGCCTGGACGCGCCCGACGAGGGCCGTGCGCTGGTCGGCGGGCATCCGTACCCGAGCCTGCGCAACCCCCTGAGCCACGTCGGCGCGCTGCTCGACGCGGCCGCGCTGCAACCGAGCCGCACCGGGCGCAACCACCTGCTGTGGCTGGCGCACTCCCAGGGCCTCGGGGCCAGGCGGGTGGACGAGGTGATCGAGCAGGTCGGGCTGACCCCCGCGGCCCGGCGCAGGGCGGGCGGCTACTCGCTGGGGATGCGCCAGCGGCTCGGCATCGCCGTCGCGCTGCTCGGCGACCCGCCGGTGCTCATGCTGGACGAGCCGTTCAACGGCCTCGACCCCGAGGGCATCGTCTGGATCCGCGGCTTCCTGCGGTCGCTGGCCGCGGAGGGGCGCGCCGTGCTGGTCTCCAGCCATCTGATGAGCGAGCTGCAGGACACCGCGGGCCATCTCGTGGTCGTGGGCAGGGGCCGGGTCGTCGCGGACACCAGCGTGGCCGACCTGATCACGACCGCCTCGCGCGACCGGGTCACGCTGCGTACGACGGCCCGCGCCGAGGCGATGTCGGTGCTGGCCGGCGCGGACGCCACCGTGACCGTCACCGAGCGGGACACCCTCGTGGTCTCCGGGCTGGCCGCCGAGCACATCGTGCGGCTGCTCGGCGCGCAGGGGGTGCCGTTCTCGGAGGTGGCCGCCCACCGCGCGACGCTGGAGGAGGCGTACCTGGATCTCACCAGGGACGCGGTCGAGTTCAGGGGAGCGGCGCGATGACCGCCGTCACCCCCTACCGCTCGGGGCTGCGGACCGGGCGCGACGGCTTCGCGCAGCTGCTCCGCGCCGAGTGGACCAAGATCCGCACAGTACGCGGCTGGACGGCCGGCCTGGCGCTCGTGGCACTGCTGATCGTGGGGCTGGGAGTGCTGTTCGCGGCCGGCAGCCACTCCTCGTGCAGCAAGGGGCCGATCGAAGTGCCCTGTCCCGCCCCGCTGACGGGTCCCGGCGGCGTGCCCGTGCAGGACCGCTTTTACTTCGCGCACCAGCCGCTGGCCGGCGACGGCAGCGTCACCGTACGCGTGAGCTCCATGACCGGGCAGATCCGCAAGCCCGACGTCACCCCCGGAGTCAGGAACGTCGTCCCCGGCGTCACACCGTGGGCCAAGGCCGGGGTCATGATCAAGCAGAGCGTCCGGCAGGGCACCGCGTACGCGGCCCTGATGGTCACCGGCAGCCACGGGGTCCACATGCAGTACAACTTCACCGAGGACCTGGCGGGGCGCCCGGGCGGCGTCTCGGCGGCGTCGCCGCGCTGGCTCCGGCTGACCCGTACCGGTGACACGATCACCGGCGAGGAGTCGGCGGACGGCTCGCACTGGACCACGGTGGGCACCGTCCGCCCGCCCGGGCTCGCCGGGAAGGTCGAGATCGGGCTCTTCGCCGCCTCTCCCGGCGACCTGACCGTGACCCCGAACGTGATGGGCGGGGCCGCCGTCGCCTCGCGCTTCGCCGAGGTCACCGCCGTCATGGACCAGGTCGGCGTGCGAGGCGTGGCGGCCGGGGGCACGTGGGGCCGCGACGACATCGGCGTCACGATGGAGGCCGACGGCGTCACCCCGCACCATCCGGGCGGGCTCGTCCAGTCGGGTGGCACGTTCAAGGTCACGGGGGTGGGCGACATCGCGCCGTCCGCGGAGGGCATGCCGGTCGAGCGGGTGCTGACCGGGGTGTTGACCGGGCTCGTCGCGATGACGGCGGTGGCTGTGCTGTTCGTCACCGCGGAGTACCGGCGGGGGCTGATCCGCACCACGCTGCTCGCCAGCCCGCGGCGCGGCCGGGTGCTGGCGGCCAAGGCCGTCGTGATCGCCGCCGCCGCATTCGCCGCCGGGCTGGTCGGCGCGGCCGTGACCGTGCCGGTCGGGCAGTCGATCCTGGCCGCGAACGGGAACGTGCTCGCGCCGGTGGCGCCGCTCACCTCGCTCCGCGTGATCGTGGGCACGGCCGCGCTGCTCGCCGTGGCCGCCGTCTTCGCCCTCGCCGTCGGGGCGCTGTTCCGGCGCAGCGCCATGGCCGTCATCGCGGTCGTCGTGACGATCATCGTCCCGTACGTGCTCGCGGTCGCCTCCATCCTGCCGGAGGAGGTGTCGCGGTGGCTGCTGCGGGTGACTCCGGCGGCGGGGTTCGCGGTCCAGCAGAGCATGCCCACATATGCGCAGGTGACCGCCCGTTACGCACCGGCCGAGGGCTACTTCCCGCTGCCGCCGTGGGCGGGCTTCGCCGTCCTGTGCGCGTACGCGGCCCTGGCCCTCGCCCTGGCCGCCCACCGGCTGCGCCGGAGCGACGTATGAGGCGCGAAGTGCATGCCGAGTGGACCAAGGTGCGTACCGTGGCGGGGCCCTGGTGGCTGCTGGGCGCGTTCGTCGTGCTGACCGTGGCCGCGGGTGCGGTGGCGGCCGCGGTCGTGCCCTGCGCGGCGGCGGGGTGCGGGCAGGACGCCGCCCGGATCAGCCTCGTCGGCGTGCAGCTCGGCCAGGCGATGGTCGCCCTGCTGGCCGTGCCGGCCATCTGCGGCGAGTACAGCACGGGCATGATCCACACCAGCCTCGCCGCGATGCCCCGCCGGACCGTCGCCCTGGCCGCCAAGGCCGTCGTGGTCGGCGGGCTGACGCTGGCCGCAGGGACCCTCGCCGTGCTCGGGTCCGTGCTGGCCGGC
Source organism: Nonomuraea sp. NPDC050786 (assembly GCF_040654115.1). Lineage (NCBI taxonomy): Bacteria > Bacillati > Actinomycetota > Actinomycetes > Streptosporangiales > Streptosporangiaceae > Nonomuraea > Nonomuraea sp. NPDC050786. The sequence goes on along the minus strand of NZ_JBFAHJ010000016.1, from coordinate 48,729 downwards.
CGGCTCCTGCTGCCGGGCAGCGGCTTCGTCCCCGCGCACGGCTACCCGCCGCTGTCCCTGGCCGACGGGCCCACTCTGCGCGCCGCCGTCGGCTCGGTCCTGTACCTGGTGCTGATCGCGCTGCTCAGCCTGGGCCTCGCGACCGCCGTACGCGACTCCGCGGCGGCCGCCGGGGTGGTGCTCGGCCTGCTCTACGTGTTCCCGATCGCCGTCCTCATGGTCTCGAGTGAGGAGTCGAGGCGGCTGCTCTGGTCGATCTCTCCGACCAACGCGGGGCTGGCCGTCCAGACGACCGTGGATCTCGCCGATCTCCCCATCAGCCCATGGGGCGGCCTGGGCGTGGCGGCTGCCTGGGCCGCCGCGGCACTCGCGGGCGGCGGCCTGCTGCTGCGACTGCGCGACGCGTGACTCCCGCCGTCAGGGGGTGTCGAGGCCGAAGAGGGGCAGGCACGGGGCCAGGTTGTGGATCTCGAAGCCGGGCGACTCCGTCCATTCCTCGCGGAGCATGCGGAAGCGGTGGGTGGCGACCGGCTCGCCCTTGCGGGAGTGCATGAAGATCCCGTCGTCCCGGTAGCCGAGCTTCCGCGTCACCGCCAGTGACGGGTGGTTGTCCTCGAACGCCTCCGTCACCGCGTGCCTGGCGCCCAGCCCGGCGAAGGCGAGGTGCAGCACGGCCCGGCGCATCTCGGTGCCGATGCCCCGGCCGTGGAAGCGCCGCCCCAGCCAGGAGCCGGTCTTGACCTCGCGGGTCACCGGGAAATCCTTGCCCATGATGCCCTGGGTGCCCACGACCTGGCCCTCGAAGACGACGGCGAACTCCACCGACCAGTCGGCCGCGGTGAACGCGCCCCACGTGCGGAACTGGTACTGGATCGTGTTCCTGGCCCGCTCGGCCGGGTCGGCGTCCGACCACGGGACGAAGAACGGCATGAACCCCTCTTCGTGGATGCCCTCGGCGGCCCGGTCGCCGAGCTCGTCGAGGTCTTCGAGTGATGGGAAGCGCAGCACGAGGCGCGGGGTCGTGATGGAGAGCTCGGTGAGCGGCCAGTGACGCATGGCACCGCATGGTTTCATCCGTGGCCGCCGCCGTGCCACCCGTTTTCCGCCCCACAGAAGTACGACAAAAAATAAATTGTCGTATTTAGTGGGGTTGCTGATTCTCCTGGAATTTGCTTGGCGGGACGCGCGCTGGAGATGAATTCCCCGGCGATCTGGGTAACCGTCGATTCATGACGAGAAAGTTCTGCGTACTTGCGGCCCTGATCGCAGGATGCGCCCTGCCGCTGCTGGCGGTGCTGCCCGCTCTGGCGGACGACCCGCCCGGCCAGGTGGGGCAGCCGCAGCCTCCAGCGGGACAACCGCCTGTTCGGGCGGAACAACCGGCGGCCGAGGAAGAGGAGGAGGCCGTCACCATTCTGCGGCCGGGCGCCCAGGGCGACATGGTCAAGCTGCTCCAGCAGCGCCTGCACGACCGCGGCTTCTACTACGGCGCCATGAACGGCAAGTACGACGTCCAGACGAGGTACGCGGTCTGGGCCTTCCAGAAGAGCCGCCGGATGAGGCCGATGAACGCGGTGGGGCCGAAGATCTGGCAGGAGTTCGAGCGACCCAGACGGCTGCGCCCCCTGGTGCCCGACGGCCCCGCGAACCGGGTCGAGATCAACCTGACCGACCAACTCCTCACCGTCTACCGGCGCCGCCGCCCGGTGCTGACCTCGCATGTCTCCACCGGTGCCAACGTGCACTACTGCGAGGCCGGCCGCTGCGGCTACGCCATCACCCCGGTTGGTGACTTCAAGGTCTACAAGCGGGTGCCGGGCTGGGAGAAGAGCCCCCTGGGCATGATGTTCGACTCCCTCTACTTCAACGGCGGCATCGCAATGCACGGCTCGTCGGTGGTGCCCACCAAGCCCTCCTCGCACGGCTGCGTACGCGTCCCGGTGCCCACCGCCGTACGCCTGTACGAAATGGTGCAGGTAGGAGAGCCGGTGTATGTGCGCGGAAAGTCCTAAACGCCCTGCGGAAGCCGGAACAGCCGGTCGGGGTCGTAGGTGGACTTCACCTCGGCGAGCCGGGCCGCGTTAGGGCCATAATACGCATTCCGCCAAGTCTTCAATTCGGGGTCGATGTAATTCACATACGCGTGGTCCCCGAAATACTTGGACATGTCGGAATGTTGGCCGCGCAGCCACCTCCGATCCGTCCCCTCCTCGTAATACTGGACGCTGAAAAGCGCCGCCCGATGCGGAAATGCCGTGGCCGCGGGGCCGACGCGGCCGATGGCCCCGCCCATGGCGTCCAGCAGCACGGCGTGCCGTCCGCCGCGCGCCACCCCGTTCACGAGCGCCCGGACGCCGTCCGCCGGCAGCTTCCCGTACGCCATGTGCGACTTGGCCGAGAACGCCTCCCGCGGCATCCGCCGGCACTCGGCGACCGACATGGCCGCGCAGCCGCCCATGACCTTCATGCCCTCCAGATAGGGGACCGTCCGCGCCGAGCGGGACGACGGCCGCCCGGCCTTGGCGACGAGCGGGGCCAGCAGCCGGTCGAGCGCGGCCCGGCCGCCGACGTAGGTGCCGACGACGGAGGCGTCCAGGCCGCTCGCCGAGCGCGCCAGGTGCAGCGACGACCAGAGCTCGTCCGGCGCGGAGGGCCCCCACGACTGCCACGCCTTGACCACGGCCTCCGCCCTGGACCACGGCCAGTGCAGGAAGAACACGGTGACGTCGCGCGCCTCGAACGTCCTGAACGTGAAGGACACCGCCACGCCGAAGTTGCCGCCGCCACCGCCCCTGCAGGCCCAGTAGAGACCGGCGTTACGGGCGGCGTCGCAGGTCAGCACCCTGCCGTCGGCCGTGACGACGCGTACGGACTCGAGGGTGTCGCACGTGAGCCCGTACTTCCTCGACACCACGCCGATGCCCCCGCCCAGCGTGAGCCCGCCGATCCCGACCGTGGGGCAGGAGCCGGCGGGGATGCTCACGCCGTGGCGCGAGAGCTTGTCGTAGACGTCGATCAGCTTGGCGCCCGCGCCGATCGTTGCCCGGCCTCCCGCATAGGTGACCGAACTCATCCTGGACACGTCGATCACCAGCCCCGTGCCCGTCGACCAGCCCGCGTAGGAGTGGCCTCCGGAGCGGGTGGTGACCGGCACGCCGCTGGTGCGCGCGAACGTCAGGCACGCCGACACGTCGGCCGCGTTCGCGCAGTAGGCGACCCCGCCCGGCCGTACGCGGTCGAAGGCGGGGTTGTAGAGGCGGCGCGCGGCGTTGTAGCCGGCGTCGCCGGGCAGCACGAGCGTGCCCGCCAGCTGCGTGCGCAGCCGCGCCCAGTTGGGCGGCGGCGCGGAGACCCCGAGCGTCCCGGTCCGGGACGCCGCGGCGGCCAGCGGCGCCAGCGCGGCGACATGCAGAAAGTCCCGGCGGTCCATGGACATCCCCCAGCTGATCGGTGTTCGGCCGATCGGTGAGACGTCCGGTTGACCCGCCAGGTTGGTCACATCTTCATCACTTCGGGCTCACCCGGTCGTCCCCCCAAGCGCGTTCCGGGTGGGTACGGCGCCCACCCGCGTGAGCCGGGGCACGCTCGCCCCGGCCTTCTTGAGCACCCCGTCCTTGACCAAGCGCAGCGGCGACCCGACCGGCTTCGGCCCGTCCCCGGTGGTCTGGACGAGCCGCAGGGCCAGTGCGGGGCACATCTCGACGGTACGCCGCGCCTCCTTGGCCATCCATCCTGGGACGTTCCTGAACGACGGGAACCCGTAGTCATCCAGGTCCACGAACTCCGGCAGCAGGTGCGCGCACAGGCCGTGCCCCGCGCAGCGGGACCAGTCGACCTCCAGCCGGTACTCCACGTCCGCCTCGCGCTCGGGCATGGGCAGCACGCCGCGCACCGGCCGTCCGCACGAGCCGTGCTCCAGGTGGAGCGCGATCTCGCTCTCGAACGCGTCCAGCGCCGACAGCACGAACTTCGCCGTGCCGTCCGGATGGAAGCAGGCTCCGCGCCGCTCGACGCCGCGCACGCAGCGCCGTACGGCGTCCACCGAGCCGGTGCCCTCGACCAGCGCATACATGGCCCTGGCGATGTCCGGCAGGCCGAGCCGGCACGGGCCGCACTGGCCCGCGGACTCGGCCGCCAGGTAGGCGGCGACCCTGGCGGCCTCGCCCAGCGAGCACGTCGACTCGCCGAGCGGGACGATGATGCCCGCTCCCAGGGTGGCCCCGGCCTGCTTCATGCCCTCGCGCGAGAGCACCGCGCTCTGGGCCACCTCCGCCGACAGCCACGCGCCGTGGTAGCCGCCGATGAGCACGCCGTCGCCGACCTCGGCCTCGGTCAGCGCGAGCACGTCGCCCAGGTAGGTGCCGGTCGGCGCCTCGATGACCGCGCCGTTGGCCGCCCCGCCGCTGACGGTGAGCAGGATGGTGCCGGGTTCCTTGCTCGTGCCGACCTCGGCGTACCGTTCCGGGCCGAGCTCGGCGAGGAGCGCGAACTGCGCGTACGTCTCCGTGTTGGACAGCAAGGTCGGCAGCCCGTCCACGCCGCTGATCGCGGCCCGCCGCTTGCGGCCGGGCGGGATGCCCTCCTCGCCGTTGACGGCGTTGACGAGCGCGCCGCCCTCCCCGGAAATGAACCGCTCCTTGATCCCGACCACCCGGATCGGGACGCGGCTCTCCGCGCCGCCCGCGACGTTCGCGGCCCTGCGTTCGGCCACGGCGGCGGCGACGGACGCCTCGGCCACCTCGCCCCCGGCCGTCGCGACGACCACCTCCCGGGCGCCCAGCGCCTCTGCCGCCAGCACCGCGCCGTCCAGCACCAGGTGCGGGTTGCGGGTGAGCAGCATGGCGTCCTTGGAGCTGGCGGGCTCGCCCTCGGCGCCGTTGACCAGCACGACGCTCTCGCCCGCGCCGGCCGAGTCGGCGACGGCCCGCAGCTTGCGCGCGAACGGGAATGCCGCCCCGCCGCGGCCGCGCATGTCCACCTCGTTGGCCTGCGAGATGAGCTCGCCCAGCTCGCGCGGCTCGGGGGCGCCGTGGAGGGTGCGGTGTGCGGGCAGGTCCAGCCGCCGGGTGTGGTCGAGCCCGGCGGTCAGCCGGGCCGGTCCCATGCGTAACACCCGCGGCACTCGGGCCGGAATCACGGTTGCTCCTTCAGGGTTGCGGGGGTCATCCGGCCTCCCGGAATCTGCGGCGGGCGTCGGCGAGGCTCACCGGCGCGTTGAGGCTGGCGGCAGCCTGAGCCGCCGCCTGAGCTGCCGCCGCCACCGGCGCCGCCGCCTTCTGCGGCCGCTCCACGGGCACACCCACGGTGGCGGCCGACGTCACCGCGGGCCCTTCGATCCTCTCGGGTACGACCGGCGGCCGGCGCACCGTGGCCAGCACGCGCACGACCAGTGCGGAGCCGACCGCCGCCAGGCAGGCCACGTAGGACCAGGCCACCCAACCGGCCGGCTGGCGCCCGGCCGTGAGTCCATGCATGATCGCGACCGGCCAGGCGATGTACGCGGCGGAGTGCATGATCCGCCACATCCACGGCCTGCTCCGCACCGCGAAGCGCCCCCTCAGCATTCCCGTGGCCACGGCCAGGACCATGAGGTCCAGGCCCAGCGTGCCGAGCCCCACATAGAGCCCGGACACGGGCACGAACGCCGCCCCCAGCGGTACGTGCCCAAGGCTGATCATGAGTGCGATGTGCGTGACCAGGTAGGCCAGTCCGATGAGCGCGGTGGCCTTGTGCGCGAGCTGCGCCCTGACCCGGTTGGCCGGCGACAGGAAGACGCGTTCGGTCGTGAGCAGACCGAGCGCGACCGTCGTGGTCAGCAGGACCAGGGCGAACACGCCCGCGTAGAACTCGAGGAAGCTGACCCCTCGGCCGAGCAGCGCGACGCCACGTTCCGTCCTGGTCAGCGCGAACGCCGACAGCAGGACGGCCGTGATCGAGGCGCTCGCCCCCAGCCGGACGTTCCTGGAGTCCAGCTTGGTGGGGGCGTGCCGGGGGTGTCGTCTGTGGAGCATCTATGTTCCCTCCAAGGTCGGGTGAGGGTGCGACTCGGAAGGCTGGGTCGCCCGTGAAGGCGGTTCAGATCAGCAACGGCGGCCCCGGTTGATGCATGAGACGACGAACTGCATCAATCGGTCGGGCATCACGTTCGCGAAGTCAGCGTGGTCGGTGACCGGGTTGTGCTTCTGTTCGGGGAAGGCGTCCACGGCGAAGGACGGGCCCTGCGGCACGGAGTACGTGAGGGTCATGCGCAGTGCCGGAATCGCCCTGGTGCCCTGCGGGCAGGCGCCATCCTGACCAGGGAAGACCACGTGCGTTCTGTGATTGGCGCTGTCGGTGTTCTGGCCGTCCCAGCAGCTAGGGAAATCCAGGATACGAACGACCTGGCTGCCGCGCGGGCAAAGCGGATATTTGTCGGGACTTATGCGATTTTGGAATCCCGTGCAGGTCCAGGCGGCCCTGGCGTTGGCGCCGCCGTTGGTGGCCGCCTTGGCGTCACCGGTGATCAGCCTGAGGAACCTCGGCATCGCGACGACCCTGGAGGTGGCGTTGCCGCGGAACTGCAGCGTCACGGAGCGGGCACGCAGCACCTGGCCGACGTTGCCGTCCGCGTCCTCGGTGTTGACGTCCACCTTGCGGTCTCTGAGGACCGGCCAGAAGTAGGTGGATTTATCGCCGAACCGGCACGTGGTCCCCGCCGCGGCCAGGCTCTCGTCCGTGGAGAAGCCGTTCGTCGACAGGTTGCCCACGTAGTCGTGGAGGTGGTGGGCGCCGTTGCTCACGCCGGGGGCCACGATGAAGTTGTCCGGGTTGTTGTGGCCGTTGCGGTTCGTCCCGCACGCGGAGACGAAGCTGCCCCGCGAGCCGTTCCTGCCGATGCGGGCGTCGAGCTGACGCGGCTGCACCTGGCGGATGTCGACGAAGTCCTGGACGAACGGGCCGAGGTCGGCGCACTCGTTGTGATCGTCGTCGTTGGGGGCCGTGGGCGAGGCGGTGGGGTTGCCGTTGCCGTTGCCGTTGCCGTTGCCGTTGCCGTTCCCGTTCTGGCCCTGACCCTGGCTCGGCACCGGCGTGGCGGTCCTGGTCGGGCGGTTGCGGCGGCGGAACGTCTGGGCGTTCTGGTCCGGATCGGCGGTCTGGAACTGGTCGTCCCCGTTGTTGTCGTTGGACTCGGGGGACTGGGCCGGGTCCAGCACGGCGGCGCCGCCACCCTGGGCAGCCTGGTCCTGCTGGTCGCCGTTCTGCTGCTGGTCGCCGTTCTGCTGCTGATCGCCGTTCTGCTGGTCCTGCTGCCGGCCCTGGTCCTGCTGCCGACCTTGATCCTGGTTCTGGTCCTGACCCTGCTGATCCTGCCCCTGCTGGTCCTGGTTCTGGCCCTGCTGGTCTTGATCTTGCTGCTGGTTCTGGTCCTGATTCTGGTTCCGGTTCCGGTTCCGCTGCGGCGTCTGGGTTGCCTGCGGCGTCTGGTTGGCCTGGGCCGGGTCGCAGTGGTCGGCGTGTGCCGGGCCGACGCCGATGACAGCAGCGGACACCAGGCCGCCTGCCGCCACGGCCAAAGCAGACATGGCCGCGGCCATGCGTCTGGATCTCCTCATATGTGTCTCCTTGTTTCGACCGCCATCGCGACGGGTGGAGCGGGTGAGGGCGACGGGGGTTCGGGCAACTGGTTGTGGTCGACCAGGCCGGTGGACTCCAGGAGGGTCATGTGGCGCATGACGAAGTTGATGCCTTGCTCGGCGAACTTCCTGATCTCCGCGTTGCGCGTCCCGGACCGTACGCCCGCCACCACGGTGAAGACCTTGCCGTGCGCGGCACGCAACAGGTTCGCGTAGTCCTTGTCGAAGGCGGGGCCGCTCTCCGCGGCCAGCTGGGCCAGCCAGCTCTGCTGGTCGGCGTTGGGCTCGTCGGGAAGCGCCACGCCGAGCTTCTTGGCCGTCTGCCGGGTGATCAGGTCCAGCTTCATGTGGTCCTGCATGATCAGCTTGCCGACCTCCTTCACGCGCTGGGCCTCGGCGCGGGTCTGGGCGTACTCACCCGCGGGCATCTCCCAGAGGCCGGCCTGGCGCACCTTGATGAGCAGATCGCGGTCAGCGGCCGTGAGCGGTCCTGAGGACGTCTGCGTCCACGACGCGGCCGCGGGATCGATCGAGGGCGGCATGACCAGCACGATCGTCACCGCGGCCGCTACGACGAAGCCACCGAGCATGAAGAGCTCGCCGCGCAAAAGCCTGTGCATGGTCGGAGGTACGCGGGCCCGGCGGGACTGGTTCAGTCATGGCCGGAGATAGTTAGAAATGACTGGAGTTATCGGAGTGGCTACCGGACTGATAACGAAGGTGTAAAGATGTGCCCCGTGCTAGGTCACCTCGACGGCAGGTTCGAGAGTGCGGATGCCGAGGCGGAGCATCGCATCGCGCTGCTTTACCAGGAGTTCGGCGGCCCTCTGCTGCGCCACGTACGCAAATCGACAGGTAACGACCTCCAATGGGCCGAAGACGTCGTGCAGGAGACGCTCGTCAGAGCCTGGCGAAACTCGGCAAGACTGCAATGGGAACCAGGCCTTATATGGGCGTGGCTACTGACGGTAGCCCGCCGCATCGTTATCGACGGACGTCGACGGAAGAGCGTCCGGCCTCACGAGGTCGAGCCGCCCGAAGTCGACATGATGGCGGTACCCGACGGCTCGGAGCGTGCCCTCTCGGCGATCGTTGTCGCCGACGCGCTTCGCAGCCTCTCTGAAGAACACCGCGAAGTCATAGAGCAGACCTACCTCAGAGACCGTACGATAAATGAGGCGGCGGAGATTCTGGGGATCCCGCCGGGCACGGTGAAGTCCCGGCTCTACTACGGGATACGGGCTCTCCGTGAGCAGTTGCGGGACAAGGGGGTAGCCGGCTGATGCATGACGAGGTGGCCGCCTACGTCCTCGGTGTCCTCGATCCTGAGGAGCACGAGGCGTTCGAACGCCACCTCGACACGTGCGAGAGATGCCAGGCGGAGTTGATTGATCTTGCCGAGCTCCCGGAGCAGCTCGACGAGCTCAAGAACACTCCCTCAGCCTCCGACGACGACCCCCCGATGTCGATGTCACGTTGACGTCTGTGCCCTTTTCGGGTGGTATCGGTACGGCGAGGCTTCGCGTCCGGTGAGGACACCGGGCGGTCAGGGGGAGGTGTTCGGTGGGCATCGACGGTGATGCGCCCGTTCCCCCGCATCGGCGGTTCGGCGAGGAAGGCGGCCGGCTGTCGTACGGTGGCTACCTTCGCCTGCCCGCGCTTCTCGCACAGCAGCAGCCGGAGTCGGAGGCCCCCGACGAGCTGCTCTTCATCACCATTCACCAGGTCTACGAGCTGTGGTTCAAGCTGCTGCTCCACGAGCTGGAGAGCGCCAGAGAGGCCATGTTCGAGGGCGAGCTCTGGCAGGCCAGGCACCTGTTCCACCGGGTGCACGCGGTCGAGAAGGTGCTGATCGAGCAGGTGGACGTCCTGGAGACGATGACGCCTCAGGACTTCCTCGCGTTCCGGGCCAAGCTGGAGCCGGCCAGTGGCTTCCAGTCGGTGCAGTTCCGGGAGCTGGAGTTCCTGTCGGGGCTGAAGGACGAGCGTTATCTCAGCAGCTTCAGGCACGTCAGCGACACGGAGCTCGCGCGGCTGCGCCGCAGGCTGGAGGAGCCCACGCTGTGGGATGCTTACCTCACCGCCCTCTCCCAGCGTGGCCTGCCGGTCTCCGACGACGAGATCATGGACTCGCTGCTGGCCGTGGCGAGGGACCGCAGGTCTTACGACGACCTGTGGCAACTGGCCGAAGACCTGCTGACGCACGACGAGAACGCAGCGCACTGGCGGATGCGTCACGTCCAGATGGTCGAACGCCAGATCGGCACCAAGTCCGGCACGGGAGGCTCGACCGGTGCCCCCTATCTGCGCGGTAGAACGCGCATGCACTACTTCCCACTGTTGTGGGAACTAAGGGCCTGGCTATGAAAAGCCATGGCAAACCCTCACAAAGGAGTGAGACCGAAATGCCCCTCGACGAGGCCAAGGATGAGCTGCTCCAGAGAGCCGCGGAGAGTTGCGCGGTCGGCAGCGAACATGTGAGCACGGAGGAGGCCCTGTCCTTCCTCCGGGTCTACTACCGGCATGTCGCACCCGAGGACCTGCTCGACCGCAACCCCGTTGACGTGTACGGCCCCGCGATGTCGCAGCGGCAGCTGGCCGAGGTCCGCCCCCAGGGCAGGGCGGTCGTCCGGGCCTACACCCCCACCCTTGAGGAGAACGGCTGGGACCCGGGGCACTCCGTCGTCGAGGTGGTCACCGACGACATGCCGTTCCTGGTCGACTCGGTGACGATGGAGCTCGACCGGCACGACCTGGGCATCCATCTGGTCGTCCACCCGCAGATGCGGGTGCGCCGCGACATGACGGGCCGGATGCTCGGCCGCGGCCAGGAGGACGTCACCGGCCAGATCATGGTCGAGTCGTGGATGCACATCGAGATCGACCGGCAGGCCGACCCCGAGGCGCTCGGCAGGCTCGAGGCCGACCTGCAGCGGGTGCTCACCGACGTGCGCCACGCGGTCGAGGACTTCAGGAAGATGCGGGCGCTGGCCGTGCAGACCGCGGAAGACCTGAGCATGAGCCCGCCGCCGCTGGAGCCCGCGGAGGTCGAGGACAGCCTCGACCTGCTGCGCTGGCTCGCCGACGGGCATTTCACCTTCCTGGGCTACCGCGAGTACCGGCTCGAGCACACCGACGAGGGCGAGGCGCTGCGGGCGCTGCCCGGGGCGGCCCTGGGCATCCTGCGCGACGACAAGGTGGGCTCCGACAGCTTCTCGGCGCTGCCCGCCGAGGTGCGCGCCAAGGCGCGCGACAAGCAGCTCCTGATCATCACCAAGGCCAACTCCAGGGCCACCGTCCACCGGGCGACCTATCTCGACTACATCGGGGTCAAGCTGTTCTCGCCCGAGGGCGAGGTGATCGGGGAGCGGCGCTTCCTCGGCCTGTTCACGCACGTGGCGTACAACGAGTCCATCTCCAGGATCCCCGTGCTCAGGCGGAAGCTGGCCGACGTGCTCGAGCGGGCCGGGCTGGCGCCTGACAGCCACGACGGCAAGGACCTGATCGAGATCCTCGAGACGTTCCCCCGCGACGAGCTCTTCCAGACCTCGGTCGACCAGCTCCTGCCGATCGCGCTCGGCGTGCTGCGGCTGCGCGAGCGCAAGCAGGTCAAGCTGTTCCTGCGCCGCGACGACTACGGCCGCTACATCTCCTGCCTGATCTACCTGCCGCGCGACCGCTACACCACCAAGGTGCGGCTGAAGATGCAGGAGGTGCTGCTGAAGGCGCTGGGCGGCAGGTCGCTCGACTACAGCGCGATGATCGGGGAGTCGGTGCTGGCCCGGCTGCACGTGGTCGTGCGGGGCGAGCGCGGCAAGCAGCTCCCGCCGCCGGGCGTGGACGTGGAGGAGCTGGAGGCGCGCCTGGCGGCGCTCACCCGCTCCTGGGAGGACGACCTGGCCGCCGCGCTGGGGGAGATGACCTCGGAGGAGGAGGCGCCGGGGCTGATCCGCCGGTACGCCTCCGCGTTCCCCGAAGGCTACAAGGTGGACTTCCCGCCCAAGGTGGCCGTGGTGGACCTGCGCCGCCTGGAGGAGCTCGTCGCGGCGGGCGACGACGAGGAAGTGGGCATCAACCTCTACGAGCCGTACGACGCGACCGAGGGGGAGCGGCGGCTCAAGATCTACAAGGTCGGCTCGCCCATCTCGCTCTCCCAGGCGCTGCCGCTGATCCAGCGGCTCGGCGTGGAGGTCGTGGACGAGCGGCCTTATGAGATCGACCGCGACAACGACCCCAACACCAAGAACGCCTGGATCTACGACTTCGGCCTGCGCTACACCCCGTCCGACGAGGTCGACAAGAACGACTTCAAGCGGCTCTTCCAGGACGGCCTCACCGCCCTGTGGAAGGGCCAGGTCCAGGCCGACAACCTCAACTCGCTGATCCTGAGCGCCGGGCTGACCTGGGAGCAGGTCGAGATCCTGCGGGTCTACGCCAAGTACCTGCGGCAGGCCGGGGGCACGTTCTCGCAGTCCTACATGGAGCGGGTGCTGGCCGGCAACGTGCGGCTGGCGCGGCTGCTCGTACGCCTCTTCGAGGCCAGGCTCGACCCGCGGCGCTCCGAGGACGTGCGGGTCGATCTCGCCGAGGCGCTGCACGAGGAGATCCTGGGAGCGCTCGACGAGGTGGCCTCGCTGGACGAGGACCGGATCCTGCGGGCGTACCTCGAGATGATCCTGGCGACCCTGCGCACCAACTACTTCCAGACCGTGGACGGCAGGCGCAAGCCGTACATCTCCCTGAAGTTCGACCCGCAGGCGATCAGCGTGCTGCCGCTGCCCCGGCCGAAGTACGAGATCTTCGTGTACTCGCCGCGGGTCGAGGGCGTGCACCTGCGCTTCGGGAAGGTGGCGCGGGGCGGCCTGCGGTGGTCGGACCGGATGGAGGACTTCCGTACGGAGATCCTCGGCCTGGTGAAGGCACAGATGGTGAAAAATACCGTCATCGTGCCGACTGGGTCTAAAGGCGGATTTGTCGTAAAGAAGCCGCCTACATCCGGATCGCGGGAGGACATGCTCGCCGAGGGCGTGGCCTGCTACCGGACGTTCATCTCCGGGCTCCTCGACGTGACCGACAACCTCCAGGACGGCAAGGTCGTGCCGCCGCCCGACGTGGTGCGGCACGACGGCGACGACACCTACCTCGTGGTCGCCGCCGACAAGGGCACCGCGACCTTCTCCGACATCGCCAACAGCGTGGCCAAGGAGTACGGCTTCTGGCTGGGCGACGCGTTCGCCTCCGGTGGCTCGATCGGCTACGACCACAAGGTCATGGGCATCACCGCCCGCGGTGCGTGGGAGTCGGTCAAGTACCACTTCAGGACCATGGGCGTGGACGTGCAGACCACCGACTTCACGGTGGCCGGCATCGGCGACATGTCCGGCGACGTCTTCGGCAACGGCATGCTGCTGTCCCGGCACATCCGGCTGGTGGCCGCGTTCGACCACCGGCACATCTTCATCGACCCCTCGCCCGACGCGGCCCGCTCGTTCGAGGAGCGCCAGCGGCTCTTCCAGCTGCCGCGCAGCTCCTGGGAGGACTACGACGCCAAGCTGATCTCGCAGGGCGGCGGCGTCTTCCCGCGCACGGCCAAGTCCATCCACATCACGCCGCAGATGCACGCGGCGCTCGGCATCCCGGCCGGCGTCAACTCCCTGACGCCGAACGACCTGATCAGCGCCATCCTGCGGGCCCCCGTCGACCTGCTGTGGAACGGCGGCATCGGCACGTACGTCAAGGCCTCCTCCGAGTCCCACGCGGACGTGGGCGACAAGGCCAACGACGCGCTGCGGGTCAACGCGGGAGAGCTGCGCTGCAAGGTCATCGGCGAGGGCGGCAACCTGGGGTTCACGCAGCTCGCCCGGATCGAGTTCGCGCTGAACGGCGGGCTGGTCAACACCGACTTCATCGACAACTCGGCCGGGGTGGACACCTCCGACCACGAGGTGAACATCAAGATCCTGCTCGACCAGGTCGTACGCGACGGCGAGCTCACCGACAAGCAGCGCAACCAGGTCTTCACCTCGATGACCGACGAGGTCGCCGAGCTGGTGCTGCGTGACAACTACGCCCAGAACGTGGTCCTCGCCGCGACACGCTCGCAGGCCGTGGAGATGCTCCACATCCACGCCCGCTACCTGCGGCGGCTGGAACGGGACGGGCTGGTCAACCGGGAGCTGGAGTTCCTGCCCTCGGACAAGACGCTGGCCGAGCGCCGCCAGGCCAGGCTCGGCCTGACCGCGCCGGAGTTCTCCGTGCTGCTCGCCTACACCAAGCTGGTGGCCGACGCCGAGCTGCTGGGCTCCGACCTCCCCGACGACCCCTACCTGGCCTCCTGGCTGGTGTCGTACTTCCCCTCGGCGCTGCGCGAGCGCTTCAGGCCCTACATGGACAACCACCCGCTGCGGCGGGAGATCATCACCACCTGCGTGGTGAACGAGCTGGTCAACTCCATGGGCACCACGTTCATGTACCGCTTCGGCGAGGAGACCGGCGCCTCGACGCCTGACATCGTGCGTGCCTACCTCGTGGCGCGTGAGGTGTTCGACCTGGCCAGCTTCCACCGGGCCGTGGAATCCCTGGACAACAAGGTCGGCACAGAGGTCCAGATCGCCATGCTGCTGGAGGCCCGCAAGCTCGCCGAGCGCGGCACCCGCTGGCTGCTGGGCAACCGCCGCCCGCCGCTGGACCTGGCCGGCTCCGTCAGCTTCTTCGTGAAGGGCGTCAACGGCCTGCTGTCGCACATCCCCAAGCTGCTGACCGGTCCCGACCTGGCTGCCTACGAGGAGCGCCGCGACTCGTTCGTGGCCAGGGGCGTGCCGACGGAGCTGGCCGAGCGGGTGGCCGCGATGGTGCCGGCGTACTCGATGCTGGACCTGATCGAGGTCGCGTCGGTGACGGGCCGCCCGGTCAACGAGGTGGCGGAGGTCTACTTCGACCTGGCGGACCGGCTCCAGCTGGCGCGTCTCAGGGAGCGCGTGATCGCGCTGCCCCGGGACAACCGCTGGAACTCGATGGCCCGCTCCGCCCTGCGCGACGACCTCTACGCCGCGCACGCCTCGCTGACCCGTGACGTGCTGGCCCACAGCACGCCTGGGCTGTCGCCGGAGGAGCGGCTGGCCAGATGGTCGGAGGCCAACTCGGCGGCGGTCTCCCGGGCCCGTCAGACGCTGTCGGAGATCTGGGAGAGCGACCACTTCGACCTGGCCACGCTCTCGGTCGCCCTCCGCGCCATCCGCACGCTGGTGTCGACCAGCAACCTGCCGCACGCGGATTCCTAGGGCGTGCCGCCCGTGCTCTTGCGGCGGTAGGTCAGCCGCCGCAGGAGCACCTTCGCCGGTCCGCGGTGGTGCTGCGGCGGTAGATCAGCCGCCGCAGGAGCACCTCGGCCCCTTCACGGTGGCCGGCGCGCCATGAAGCCGGGGGCCAGGCCCGGCGCGAGGGAGCGGCGGCCGACGTGGTGACTCTCGCGGCGTCACCCGACCCGCCGCAGCGCGCGGTCGCGGCGAGCGGCCCGTGAGCCTTCACGACCGGCCATGACGGACGGCCACTGGCGTCGGCGCGTGCGGCCCACCAGGCGCAGCCGTACGGGATGGATGGGTTGACGGGCGCGCGCGGCGTCGCGGTGAGCAGCCAGGACGACAACAGGGCGCGACGGAGGGCTAGCGGCCGGAGCCTCGGGTGAGCGCGCCGTCGTGGGCGATGACGGCGGCCGGGGCAGGAGCCTTGAGGAGAGGGACCACGGCGGCGTACTGATGCGTCTCGATCAGCCGCAGCGTGCGCTGCTGTCTCGGCTCCTTGAAAAGCCAGCCGGCCGACGTGGGCACCGGGACCCCCTCGTCCATGGCCGACTTGGTCATGGCGGTCGTGGTCGTCGTCCGCGACAGCGAATACTGGATCAGTGCCCCGCCGTCCTTGGTGCGGAGCGCGTAGACGGGGAAGCTGTCGGGGCTGAAGATCGAGTCGTAGCTGTAGCCCGTGCTCTTGGCCTCCGCCCGCTGGGTGGCGATCTGCTCGGCCACGTCCGTCGTGTACGGCCCCGCCGCCACGAGCCCCGCCGTGACCCCGGTGGACCCCGTCTCGGCCACGCTGGCGTGCACGGGACCCATGAACTGCGGGCTGATCGTGATCGACTTGTCGTCGGACGCCAGCGCGGTCGCGTAGCCGTCGGCGTCCCGCTGGATCTCCGGCAGCTGCTGCCCCGGCAGGAGCAGGGCCACGGAGCTGAGCCGCCAGCGGTCGTCGGACTTGGCGAACGTCAGCAGCGCCGGGCTGCCGTCGCGCGTCGCCAGCGCGCTGAACCAGGGCGCCGCCTCGGTCCGCGCCCATCTCGGCACGATGAGCGTCGGCGTCCCCCACTTGTGGCGGATCGGCGCGTAGTCGGTGGAGAGGTACGCGGCCTTGGTGAGCTCCGTCTGGCCGCCTGTGGTGAGGTCGACGGCCAGCCTCAGCCGCCCCTGCAGGGGGCTTTTCACGCGCAGCCGGTCGTCGGTGACCGTGACCTTGAAGAACTCCTGGGCGGCCTCGGCCTGCGTGATGGCCACTTCGGGTGCGGTGGGCGACGGGGAGGCGGAGGGGGTGGCCGTCCTGGACGGCGGGGGCGGGGCGGCATTGCCCGTGCAGGCGGTCGCCGCGGCCAGGACGCCGGCGGCGAGCGCCAGCACCTTCCGCCGCCCGTGTACACGCACCTCGCCATGTTATTCGGGCCCGCGAGACGCCGAAGCCTCCCATGCCGGTTTCCGCCCGCCCAAGATTCGCCGCGCTTCCCGCACGCAGGCGGTGCCGTGCCACGCGCGGGCGCCCTGCCGGGCGGGCGGGCGGTGCCGTTCCGGGCGGGCGGCGCGCTGCCACGCGGGCGGCGGCCTGACATCGCGGAGGGCGTCGAGGGGCGGCCGAGCGGGCGTGCGTGGCGCGTGCCGGGGGCCGTGGCAGCCGGGTGGGTGGATTCGGCGTGGGCGGGAGCGAAAGGGGGATGGGTGGGCGCGGTGGGAGGGTGTTGCTCTCTGGGGGAAGTAGGCTAGGGAGACGTGGCAGGCATCGATCCGGCAGAAGAGATCAACGAGCTCGCGGGCACGCTCCGCAGCATCCAGGACGTGCTCGACCTCGACGCGATGCGCAAGCAGATCGAGGAGCTGGAGCAGCAGGTTGCCGCGCCCGACCTGTGGGACGACCCCGACCAGGCTCAGAAGGTCACGAGCAAGCTCTCGCACCTCCAGGGTGAGCTCAACCGTGTCGAGGGCGTGGCGCGCCGGCTCGACGACCTGACGGTCCTGTACGAGCTGGCGGCCGAGGAGGGCGACGACGACACGCGCGCCGAGGCCGACAAGGAGCTCGAGTCGCTTAAGTCCGACATCGGCGCCATGGAGGTGCGCACGCTGCTCTCGGGCGAATACGACTCCCGAGAGGCGCTCGTGACGATCAACTCCCAGGCGGGCGGGGTCGACGCCGCCGACTGGGCGGAGATGCTGTTCCGCATGTATCTGCGGTGGGCCGAGCGCAAGGGCTACTCGACCGAGGTCTACGACACCTCTTACGCGGAGGAGGCCGGCATCAAGTCGGCCACGTTCACGATCAAGGCGCCCTACGCGTACGGCACGCTCCGTGGTGAGCACGGCACCCACCGGCTGGTCCGCATCAGCCCGTTCGACAACCAGGGGCGCAGGCAGACCTCGTTCGCCGGCGTGGACATCGTGCCGGTCGTCGAGCAGACCGACCACATCGACATCAACGAGGATGAGCTCCGCGTCGACGTCTACCGGTCGAGCGGCCCGGGCGGCCAGGGCGTCAACACGACCGACTCGGCGGTGCGCATCACGCACATCCCGACCGGCATCGTCGTCTCCTGCCAGAACGAGCGCTCCCAGCTCCAGAACCGCGCCAGCGCCATGAACGTGCTGCAGGCCAAGCTGCTGGAGCGCAAGCGGCAGGAGGAGGCGGAGAAGATGTCGGAGCTGCGCGGCGCCACGACGACGTCCTGGGGCACGCAGATCCGCAACTACGTGCTGCACCCGTACCAGATCGTCAAGGACCTGCGCACGGGCACAGAGGCGGGCAACCCGTCGGCGGTGCTGGACGGCGACCTCGACGAGTTCATCGAGTCCGAGATCCGCTGGATGCGCCGGCAGGAGTCGGAGAGCGGGGCGGGCTCCTAAAGCCCGCTGAGGTGCTTGACCGCCAGGCTCACGAAGAGCAGGGCGACCAGGAGCAGAGCGATGAGGGCGGGTGACAGCCCGGCGAAGCCGTGCTGGTGCATCCGCTCTCTACTGGCGCGACATGTGGGGCAGCGGCCCTCGATCACGGGGTGGGCGCACTGCGCGCATACGAGATGTTCACAACTCATGACAGCCCCAAGTCTAGCCGCACAATCGTTTTGTTTCCGTTATGGACTTTCCAGCCCAGTCTTCCCCCTAGACTGTCGTCTGGCCAATCGAAACGTCGATCATCAGTAAAGACGACGTAACCCCGAGTGGCCGGTGGCGGGAAGTGGGCATGTGCCACCCTCGCTTCCGTCCTGACCCCTAGACTGGCATGCCGTGATGCTCTCGTGATCCATTTCGATAATGTCACCAAGGTCTACGCGAACCAGAACCGGCCCGCCCTCGACCACGTATCCGTAGACGTGGACAAGGGTGAGTTCGTGTTCCTCGTCGGTCCTTCGGGATCAGGCAAGTCCACGTTCCTGCGTCTGATCCTGAAGGAGGAGCGGCCCAACTCCGGCGCCATCCACGTCGCCGGCAAGGATCTGGCCCGCCTCTCCAACTTCAAGGTGCCCCACCTGCGCCGCCGCATCGGCTGCGTGTTCCAGGACTTCAGGTTGCTCCCGAACAAGAACGTCTACGAGAACGTGGCGTTCGCGCTCGAGGTCATCGGCAAGCCCCGGCGGTTCATCCGCAAGGTGGTGCCCGAGGTCATCGAGCTGGTCGGCCTGGAAGGCAAGGCCCACCGCATGCCCGACGAGCTGTCCGGTGGCGAGCAGCAGCGCGTCGCCATGGCCCGCGCCTTCGTCAACCGGCCCATGATCCTGCTGGCCGACGAGCCCACGGGCAACATCGACCCCGCGACGAGCATCGGCATCATGAAGGTGCTCGACCGCATCAACCGGACTGGCACCACGGTCGTCATGGCCACGCATGACGCGGCCATCGTCGACTCCATGCGCAAGCGCGTGGTGGAGCTGGAGGACGGCAAGATCGTCCGTGACCAGTCGCGTGGCGTCTACGGCCAGGCGTACTGACAGGGAGCTGCAAACACAATCATGCGGGCGAATTTCATCTTCTCCGAGGTCTGGATCGGCCTCCGCCGCAACCTGACCATGACGATCGCGGTGGTCATCACCGTGGCCGTCGGCATGGCGATGCTGGGCGTCGGCTTGATGATCAACGCCCAGGTCGGCTTGATGAAGGGCTACTGGGACGACAAGGTCGAGGTCTCGGTCTTCCTTTGCACCAAGGGCTCCGCCATGGACAACTGCAAGGGCAAGGCGATCACCCAGCCCCAGACGGACGCCCTCAAGCAGACCATCTCGGGCACGCCTGGCGTCAAGGAGGTGATCTATGAGGACCAGTCGCTGGCGTACCAGAACTTCCAGAAGCTGTACTCCACCAACAAGGCTCTCTTGAGCGCCACCAAGATGGAGGACATGCCCACGTCCTTCCGCGTCAAGGTGACAAACCCGGACAACTACCAATCTGTTGTCCAGGCCCTGCAGGGCAAGCCGGGCGTGTCATCGGTGGTGGACCACGCGCAGCTGATCGGGCCGTTCTTCCAGCTGCTCGACAAGCTCGCCTTCTACGCCCTCGCGGTGGCCATCATCCTGGTGCTGGCGGCGGCGCTGCTCATCGGCAACACGGTACGGCTCTCCGCGTTCAACCGGCGTAGAGAGACGGGCATCATGCGGCTGGTCGGCGCCTCCAACCTCTACATCCAGCTCCCGTTCGTCATGGAAGGCGTCATCGCCGGCCTCATCGGCGGGGTGTTCGCAGCGATCATCCTGATCGTGACCAAGGTCTTCCTCTTCGAGGAGATCGTCCGCTACCTGGGCAACGCGACCGCGCAGCTGGGCTGGAACGACGTGGCCCAGACCATCAGCATCACCATGATCATCGGTGTGGTCATCTGTGTGCTTGCCTCGTTCGTGACCCTCCGCCGCTACCTCAGGGTGTAGGCGGAATCACCGGTAAAGTCGAAGCATGCCACGTGAGACCGGGCGTAAGGTCATCGCCCAAAACAAGCGTGCCAGGCACGACTACCACCTCGAGGACACCATTGAGGCGGGTCTCGTGCTCCAGGGCACCGAGGTGAAGTCGCTGCGCGAGGGCCGCGCCTCGCTCGTCGACGGCTACGCCAGCATCGACGGCGGCGAAGCGTGGCTGCTCAACGTCCACATCCCCGAATACTCCCAGGGGACGTGGACCAACCACGCAGCCCGGCGCAAGCGCAAGCTGCTCATGCACCGTAAAGAGATCGACAAGCTCGCCGCCAAGACCAAGGAGGGCGGGCTCACGATCGTGCCGCTGACGCTCTACTTCAAGGACGGCAGGGCCAAGGTCGAGATCGCCCTCGCCCGAGGCAAGAAGGACTGGGACAAGCGTCAGTCGCTGGCGGAGCAGCAGGCCAAGCGGGAGATGGCCCGCGCGCTGCGGCACCGCAACCGATGAGAGCGGCGGCACTCACCCGATGAGACGCGCTCGCCGCATACTTGCCGCGACCGCCACCCTGGCGGTCGCGAGCACCACTCTGACCGGCTGCTTCGAGGAGCCCTCCCCGCACGACGCGGTACGCGACTTCCTCGTGGGCTGGCAGTCGGGCGACTACGACCTGGCCGCGGGCCGTGCCGACGGCGACCGCGCCGTGGTGCGCAAGGCGCTGTCCGACACCAAGCTGGAGCTCGACGCGGCCTCGTTCCGGTTCAAGATCAAAAGCCTCAGCATGACGGGCGAGGAGGCCAAGGCCGACTTCCACGCCGAGGTCGACCTGGGCGAGAACAACCCGCTCTGGGAGTACGACGGCATGCTCCCGCTCCACCTCGTGGACGGCTCATGGAAGGTCCGCTGGTCGCCTTCGGTGCTGCACCCGCAGCTCAAGGAGGGGCAGCGCTTCGCGGTCGACATCGAGCCCAAGGCACGCAAGCCCATAGTCGACCGCACGGATGAGCCGCTGCAGAGTGCGAGCGTGTTCTACAGCGCGGGCGTCTATCCGGCCAAGATCGGCAACAAGGCGGAAGAGGTGGCCGCGAAACTCTCCGAGTACACCGGCTACGCGCAGGACCGGCTGCTGAGCCGCATCAGGTCGTCGCCGCCGGACAAGTTCGTGCCGCTGGTCACGTTCGGGCGCTCGCGCTACCAGTCCATGAAGTCGAAGCTCGACACCATCGAGGGCATCGAGACGCAGCAGCAGGACCAGCGGGTCAACCCCGAGCCGCCCCGGCAGATCGTCGGCAGCGTCAGCGCCCTCACCCCCGACCTCGAGCAGCGGCTCGGCGGCCCCGAGAAGGCCGGTGACTCGGTCGGCAGGACCGGCCTGCAGCAGGCCTACCAGGACTACCTGACCGGCTCCACGCAGACCAAGGTGATCACCCTCGACCTCAAGACCGGCAAGCAGGTCGCGCTGCTGAAGGAGTGGCCGGGCCGGCAGAACGTCCCGGTGAAGACCACGATCGACCGGCAGGTCCAGGCGGCGGCCGAGCAGGCGGTGGCCGACACGGGCACGAGCGCCCTGGTGGCGGTGCAGCGTGACACCGGCCAGATCCTCGCGGTCGGGGCCAAGGGCGACATGAGCCAGGAGAAGCACGCGCTGGCCGGCAAGTTCCCGGCGGGCACGGCGTTCTCGATCGTGGCCGCGGACGCGTTGATCAAGCGCAAGGTCAGCCCCAAGCAGCGGCTGTCGTGTCCGGAGGAGCGCACGGTCGGCGGTGCCAAGTTCCAGCAGGCCGGGCAGCCCACCGGGGTGACCGCGTCGGCCAGCTTCCAGGAGAACTTCGCGAAGGGCTGCGTCACGGCCCTGGCGTCGCTGGCCCGCCGCGTCACGGCCGCCGACCTGACCGCGAGCGCCAAGACGTTCGGCATCGGGCAGTCGTGGCGGTTGCCGCTCAAGTCGTTCAGCGGCTCGCTGCCCGCGCTGTCCAGCGACGCCGACAAGGCCAGGGCCATCGCCGGCGAGAACGTCGAGGTCAGCCCGCTCGGCATGGCCCTGGTGGCCGCGGCGGTCGCCTCGGGCACCTGGCGTCCGCCGGTGCTGGTCACCGACCCCACTTCGCCCGACCCCACGGCGGAGGCCGTGCAGCCTCCGCAGGCCGCTCCCGTGCCCCTGGACCCCGAGGTCCGCACGGCGCTGACCTCGATGATGCGGGCCGGCGCGGCCGGCATGAACGCCGGGGGAGGCAAGGACGCGGTGTACGGCGTCAAGGCCACGGTGGGCAACCAGTACACGTGGTTCGTGGGCTGGCGGGGAGAGGTGGCCGTCGCGGTGCTGGCGAAGAGTTACGACGCCGCGGCCGAGGCGGGCAGCTTCTTCTCCGCGCTTCAGAACTCATCGTGAAATTGTCGTCACGCTGAGCAACCGTTCGGGGCTCCGGCTGCGTCTTACTGAATGACTGGGCCCGCTCGGGGGGTTGCGGATCCAGTCGCCGTGATGAGACAGGACTTCATCTCGGGGGAAGTCCTGCCGTCCGGACCGGCTCGACCCTGCCGGTCGGCCCCCGGGAGCGCGTGCTGCTGTGCCACGCTCCCGGGGGTTTCGGCATGAGGAATTAAGTTGGCGTTGAGGGCGTTCTCTCTTGTAGATTCATGTTGCTCACCCGTGACGCGGGTGTGTTGACAACTGCACAGGGGGTGACTGGCTTCGACTTCGACTTTGCAAGCCAGGTGAAGCGGGCCGAGGACTGCGGACATAACCTCGTTAATCCTGTGACCGCAAACAACAAGTGCCAATTCCAAGCGCACTGTGGTCGCCCAGGACTCCCTGGGCCTCGCTGCCTAAGTAGCGAAACCACTGTCAGCCCGGGAGTGCCTTCGGCCCGGTGTCTGGCATCGCTAGAAGGCTCAACCGATCGACCCGGCCACGGGGGAGATCGGGAAACCAAACAGTGGCTGAGCCCGTCGGCGACTCGCCTGCGTGATCGCCGGGGCCGAGAAAAGCACAGCAGGCTGCGCCCGGAGAAGCCCTGACTTGGGGTTGAAGGACGCGGGTTCGATTCCCGCCACCTCCACTGGAAGGCCCGTGTGGTCGGAAGCTGCGCTTCCTCCTCGCGGGCCTCTGTGCTGTCAAGCCGCCCCTGACCTGCCGTTATTCGGTCGGCAGGGGCGGTTTTCGTGTGTCCGGGGGGCACACTCGGTGCACATTCGACACCTCTCTGCCACCAATGAGTGCTTTGTATGTGCTTAGGTGGTCCTCTGACAATTGTGGGTCGGAATGAGGTTGAAGGGTGTCAAGGTACGGCTGGCGTCACTCGGCGTTCGCGCCTGTGGTGGGCCTGGTGATCTCCGCGCTGCTCATGGCGGCCGGACTGGTGGAGTCCCTGCTGCAGGCCGTGGGCGCGAGCACGGCCCCGACGGCCGCGGAGCTCGTGGTCGCGCTCATCATCGCGGTCTTCTTAACGGCCGTGCTCAGGATCGTCAGGGCCATCCCCGACATCCAGCGGGAGAACGCCGCGACGGCGAAGGCGGTGGCGAACGTCCAGGCGGTGCGGCTGAGCGAGGACACCCTGGTGGCGCGGCGGCTCAAGCTGTTCAAGGAGGCGGCCGAGGCCGGCAACGACTGCGAGGCGGTGCTGAGCGCCCGGTCCGCGCTGGACGACAGCGAGATGGCCAACCGGCACCACCTCGACCACGCGCTCATCTGGGCGCTGCCGGTCTTCGGGTTCATCGGCACCGCGCTGACGATGGGCGCGATGGTCAGCTCGTTCTCCAACGCCCTGGACAGCAAGGGAGACCCCGGCGTGCTGATCGCCGCGCTCAAGCAGCACGTGCTGCCCGAGCTGGCGTCCGCGTTCGGCGTCACCCTGATCGCGCTGTTCCTGAGCGTGCTCGCGTTCGGCGCGATGGCTTTCGTCGAGCGGGCCGAGCGGGCCGGCGTGGTGGCCGCCGACGAGGTGTTCCTGATCTACATCGCGCGCTTGCCCGCCAAGCAGGCGGCCCCCGCCATGCAGGGGCTCACCCAGGAGCTGGCCCAGTCCAGGGGCAGGACCGAGGAGCTCGTCAAGGGGCTGGACGCGCTGCGCACCGCGGTGGAGCGGTTGAGCGCGGTCGAGAGCAGGCCACAGAAGTACACCCTGGTGAGGGAGCCGTGAGGAAGCGGGCCACCAGGTCGTTCGCTCCGCCGCTAGACCTGCGCTTCATCGACCTGTTCATGGCCATCGTCCTGGCGCTGTCGTTCGTCGCGATCATGCTGACCGTCGTGGCGCGGATGCTGCCGACGGAGGCGTCCACGCCGCCCCCGCGCCAGGAGACGCGCCAGAGCGTGGCCCAGCTGAGGAACCAGCTCGACGCCGCCGTCGAGGCGCAGAAGAAGGCCGAGGAGGAGCTGCGCACCACCCAGGCGCAGCTGCGCACCGCCCAGTCGAAGATCGCCGAGCAGACCGCCTTCGCCCTGCCGTGGTGGCTGATCGGATTCTGCGCCCTGCTCGGCGTGCTCGCCGTGTTCATGGGCTGGCGGATCCGGCTGTGGAACGAGGGCAATCTGCCGCGATTGCGCAGCTGGCTGATGGTGACCGCGGTGGTGACCGTGGTCACGGCGGTGATCAGGTGGCTGAGCGACAGCGAGGGCTACCTGCTGCTCGCCGCCATCCCCTGGTGGGCCGCCGACGCCCTCTGCCTGGGGCTGCTGCTGGTCGCGTACGTGCTGATCTCCGTCATCAGGGACAGCCGCGCCAAGCTCCGCGAGATCCAGGCGGGATCGGCGCCCGAGCCGAGTCCTGAGCGGCAAGCGGTGGGATAAATCCCGTCGCGTCGGTGCGAAAGGCCCGGTAGGGTCCGGAACCAGACTGGCCGCGGGACTCCGGTGCGACTTCCGGAATCCGCCTTTACCGCGATACTTCGCAGCTCGTGCCCCCATTCCCCGGCCAGTCCTCCGACCGCCGGGGGAGCCCATGGAGACGTACGCTGACCTGATCGAGTGCGAGGACGTCCTGCTCTTCGCGAACGCGGCCATCACCTCCACAGGACAGCGCGAGTTCCACAGCACGGCCGGCGACCAGCGGCTCTCCCTCGACTTCCTGCACCGCTACATCCAGGGCAACTATCCCGACCTGTACGCCGCCACGCTGGCGCTCGACATCAACGACCACAACGCCGCCCTGATCATCGCCAACCTGCTGAGCGGGTCGGAGGGCGACGGAGGGCTGATCGCCCGGCGGCTGGACAGGATGAGCCCGCCCCGGGTCTACCGCCTCTTCCAGCGGCTGCGCGATGACGGCGTCAACAACCGGCGCACCAGGGGACTCATCCGCGACTGGCTCGCCGGCCGCCCCGACCTGGCCTTCGACGCGGTGAAGTACCGCACGCAGCTGAAGTCGGCGGTCCGGCACGCCCACCTGCGGCTCCCGGACGAGCTGGGCGACTTCCTGTTCGCGCCGTTCAGCCGCGCCCGGTACGACACGCCCCTCCTGGAGGCCTGGCGCCGCGCCCACTACGACAAGAGCGCCCTGTACGACCTCCCGTACACCGTCGCCGAGGGGTTCGCGGCCCGCCACGGCATCAGCAGGGCGCTCTTCCTCGAGCGCATCGCGCCCCGGCTGACCAGGCTGGAACGCCTGCGGCTGGCGGAGTCCGCGCAGGCGGGCGGGCTGGACACCGAGGCGGACCTGGCCGCGATGCCGCTGGTCAGGCTGGCCTCGTACGTGCTCTCGCTCCGTGCCGACGTGCGGACGCGGCGCCGCGCCGAGCTGGTGGGCGCGCTGCGGGCGGCCGCGGCGCGCGCGGCCGGGACCCGGGCGGGCACGTGGGGGAGCGTCGCGGCGGTGCTCGACGACAGCTTCTCCTCGTTCGGCTCGCCGGTGAAGCGCCGCCGCCCCCTGGCGGTCGCGCTGGCCTGCCACTTCCTGCTGGAGGCCCTGGCGGGGGAGTACCGCGGCCGGTGGCTCTCGCGCCGGACGGACCCGCTCCAGGCGCGGCCGTCCGGGCCCACGCCGCTGGGACAGCGCGTCATCGACGCGCTCGAACACCGGCCCGGCCTGCTCGTCATCGTCTCCGACGGCTGGGACAACGCGCCGCCCGGACTGGCGGGCGAGGTGCTGCGGGTCTGGCGGCGCAAGCTCGACCCGGCGGGCGAGGTCGGCATCGTGCACGTGAACCCGGTCTACGACGCCGAGCAGTTCGACGTGCGCCGGCTGTCGCCCATGGTGCCGACGGTCGGCATCCGCGACGCCGAGGACCTGCCGGCGCTCGTGGAGCTGGCCAGGTTCGCGGAGGGGCGGGCGGGGCTCGGGGAGCTGAGGGCGTATCTCGAGGACAGGGCGGCAGGGCGATGATCGATCTCACGGGGCTGGACACGCGGCCCGCGCAGACCTGGGGCGCGCTGCGGCTGGTGCCGCTGGTGCGCCGCGAGCCCATCGAGGACCTGCGCCTGCACGCCAAGGTGTACGGCGACGAGGCGTCCCTGGTGTACCTGCCGGACAAGACGGTCTACACCGCGTACGTCCCGCACGCGTTCGTCGCGTCGTGGAGCGACGACGGGACGCCGGCGGCGGCGTACGGCACCCAGCTCGGGCGGCCGCTGGAGCACATGTGCATCAGGGCCAGGCGCAGGATGGCCAGGCGGACGGAGAAGGGCCGGCTCAGGTTCCTGCCGCTGCACCTGGCCGTGGAGGGGTTCCTGGCGCTGCACTTCGGCGGTCCCGTGATCGCGTGGGAGGAGTGGTCGCGGCAGGCGCTCGCGCACGGGCTGTCGGCCCGCGCCGAGGACGCGTACATCGGGGCGGAGGTGCGCGGGCTGGAGGACGCGCTCAAGGTGTTCGAGATCTATCCGGGGCAGTGCGGGCTGCTGCTGTACGCCGGTGACGCGCTGGCCAGCGCCTTCGTGGTGCCACACCCCGAGGACTACCGGGCGCTGCACCCGACGCTCGTCCGCGACATGTACGGTGAGCTGATCTATGACTACGCCCTGTTCTATCCCGTCAGGGACTTCCCCGCGGTGATCGACGAGAGCCGGGTCTCCTCGCTGGACGACCTGCGCGCCGAGGCCGTGCGGGCCGAACGCGACTGGGCCGGCTTCCACGACTCGGTGATGGCCGCGGACCTCCTCCGCGCCCCCGCGCAGGTGGAGCAGGTCTACCGGCTGGGCCGCTTCACGCTGAGCCGGTTCCTGCCGGCGTTCGAGCGGAAGAGCGAGAATCACATCGGCGAGACGATCACGGACGCGGACGGGCGGCTGGCCTACCTGAAGACGTTCAGGCTGTCGGAGGCGCAGGTCAGGCGCGGTCACCTGCTGAGCACGCTGGCCGGGCACGGCTGGAGCCTGCCCGCCGCCGCGGCGACCCTGCGGATCAGCGCGGCCGCCTTGGGACTGCGGCTGGAGCGGGCCGGGTTCGGGCACCTGCTGCGGCAGGACGTGCTCGACGGCTACCGCAAGGCGCTCAGTGAGCGCAGCCGGCGTACTCGTCGAGACGGCGCGCCATCGCCGCCAGCATGAGCGGGAACATCGCCACGTGCGCCACGATCATCAGCACCCCGCCGTCGATGACGCCCAGCCACAGCAGGGGGAAGAGCGGCACGACCGGGAGGAACATCACGGCGCACATCTCCAGCGTCGAGGCCCAGCCGTGCCGGCGGAACCGCATCCACGCGGCCATGCCGACTGACATGTTGACCGCCATGAGCAGGTACGCGAGGTCAGGCTGCCGGTCGTGGGAGACGCTGAGCCCGACGGCCGACTCGAGCATGCCGAGCGCCAACATGCCCACGAACATGGCGACGATCATCTCGACGTAGTGGAGGGCGAACCGCCCCCAGCGGCGACCGGTGTTCGTGCTTGTCGTTGTCATGCCTCGACCTTCTCCGGGCCGCCGCCGGGTGCCAAGGAAGGCGGCCGGGGAGGTCCGGAAACTTGGGTTCTTCGTCTTTCGGACCTACAGTCGGTGTCATGGACGCGCGACGGGTCGTGGTGGTGGCGTACGAGGCGGCGGAACTGCTCGACATCGCCTGCATCACCACGACGTTGGTGGTCGCCAACTGGCACGGCGCGAAGCCCTACTACGAGACGCAGGTGGTCTCGCCCGGCGGCCACGCCGTCACCTGCGGCACCGGCCTCAACCTCCAGGCCGACCAGGCCCTGGAGCGGGTCACCGGACCGCTCGACACGCTGGTGGTCTCCGGCGGGATCGGCCACGAGGACGCTGCGGCCAACCCGCTCATCGTCGGCCACGTCCGCAGGCTGGCCAGGGAGAGCCGCAGGGTCGCGTCCGTCTGCACGGGGGCGTACATCCTCGCCGCGGCCGGGCTGCTCGACGGGCGGCGCGCCACGACCCACTGGGAGCAGGCGCAGACGCTGGCGGCCCGGTTCCCCGAGGTGGTCGTGGACGCCGACCCCATCTTCATCCGCGACGGGAACGTGGCCACGTCCGCCGGCGTCACCGCCGCTCTCGACCTCACCCTGGCCTTCGTCGAGGAGGACAACGGCACCGAGCTGGCCCGCACGGTCTCCCGGCACCTCGTCACCTACCTGCAGCGGCCCGGCAACCAGGCGCAGATGAGCATGTTCGTCAGCGCCCCCGCCCCCGCGAACAGCCTGGTCAAGCGGACCGTCGCGTACATCGCCGCCCACCTGCGCGACGACCTCACCACCCCGGCGCTGGCGGCCGAGGCGGGCGTGAGCGAGCGGCATCTCACCCGGCTGTTCCTCAAGCACCTGGGGCTCACGCCGGGGCGGTACGTCCGGCAGGTCCGCACCGAGGCCGCCGCCCACCTGCTGGCCTCCACGTCGCTGCCGATGGCGTCCGTGGCCGTGCGGTGCGGGTTCGGGACGGCGGAGACGCTGCGGCAGGCGTTCATCGACCGGTACGGGATCCCGCCGTCGCGCTACCGGCTGACGCAGGCGGCCGGGTAGGGCTCCAGGATCAGCAGTTGAGGCGCTTACGCGAGCTATGGGAGAGTTTGACCGCCTCAGTGACGATCCGGACGACGAAGGTGATCACAGAATGCGAAAGACGATCGCGCTTGCTGTCGCGGCCGTCACGCTGGCGGGCTGCGGCGTGCTCCCCGGCCGGCAGGGCGGTGGCGGCGCGGAGAGGCAGCCGTCGCAGGCCGTCGCCGAGACTCCCACCGGGAAGCAGCCGGACACGGCCCCCGCGCAGGCGCAGCAGAGCGCGCCCCCGCAGGACACCAAGGTGATCGCCTCCCGCGAGGCCGAGGTGTCCGCCGGTGGCGCGCACGGCAAGGCGCGGGCCGACATCACCGCGCTCAAGCGCCAGGGCAGGCTGCTCACACTCAACTGGACGGTCACCTCGCTCGACGGCAAGGTCAACCTGCACAACGGCATGGGCACCGCCCCGCTGGACTTCTCGGTCGCGGGCGTCTCCCTGATCGACCCGGTGAACGCCAAGCGCTACCGGGTGGCCCGCAACGGCACGGACGCTGACGCCACGTGCGTCTGCTCCGGCACCCAGGGCCAGTGGCTGGAGAGGGGGCAGGCGTCCACCCTGTACGCGGTCTTCGCCGCGCCTCCGGCGGACGTCACGAAGATCAACATTGAGCTGCCGATGATCGGCGTGCTGACCGATGTTCCGATCTCTTAGCGTCGCCCTCGCCCTCGTCCTGTCCCCGACCCCCGCGCCCAGCCCGCCCGCCGGCGCCACCGGGGCCGTGGAGGACCTGGTGCTGCCCGTCGAGGACATCATCGGCGAGGTCGAGTCGCTGGACGGGACCGAGAGCGAGACCAAGCAGGGACGCCAGGTGACGGTCGCGCTCACCAGCGACGTGCTGTTCGCGCTGGACAAGTGGCAGCTGACCGCCAGGGCCAGGCAGCGGCTCTCGAAGGTGGCCGAGAAGGTCAAGGCCGATGGCGCGGGCGGGGCGGTCAGGATCGAGGGGCACACGGACGACCAGGGGAGCGAGGCGTACAACGTCAGGCTGTCGCAGCGGCGGGCTCAGGCCGTCGAGGCGGCCATGCGGGGGCTGCTCGCCGGCGCGGGCGTGACCCTCGAGGCACGGGGGTACGGCGAGAGCCGGCCCAAGCGGCCCAACCTGGTGGACGGGAAGCCCAACGAGAAGAACCGCGCCCAGAACCGGCGCGTGGAGGTCATCTTCACCGCCAAAGCGTGACCGGGTGCCGTTGTCAGTCGCCCCGCAGCTGGCCCAGGGTCACGGTGACCGTCTTCGTGCTCCCGTCGGGGTGGAGGACGCCGATCTTGGCCTGGTCGCCGGGCTTGAGGGTGGCGATGGTCTCCGCCAGGACCGCCATCGTCGGCGTCTTCTTGCCGTTGATCGAGACGATCAGGTCACCGGCGCGGATCCCGGCCTTGGCGGCGGCCCCGCCCGGCTCGGCGCGTACGACGCCCACCCCGGTCGGCCTCCCGTCCGAGCCGATCACCGTGCTGCCCCTGATGCCGAGTGCGGCCCGGTGGCTGTTGGTGACCCTGCCCTGCTTGATGATCTGGGCGGCGATGTCCGTGGCGGTGTTGCTCGGGATCGCGAAGCCGATGCCGGGCGCGGTGCCCCCGCCCAGGTCGGGGTCGGTGGCGGCGAGCGTGGGAATGCCGATCACCCGGCCTGACAGGTCCACCAGCGCCCCGCCGCTGTTGCCCGGGTTGATCGCGGCCGAGGTCTGGATGGCGCCGGCGATCGTGGCGCCCGGCGAGCCCTCCTCCTGCGGCTCGGAGACGGTACGGCCGATGGCCGAGACGATGCCGTTCGTCACGCTGCCCGACAGGCCCAGCGGGTTGCCCATGGCGAGCACGATCTGCCCGACCCGCACCTTGGCCGAGTCCCCGAACCTCGCGGGCCGCAGCCCGTCGGGGTGGTCCACCTTGATCACCGCGAGGTCGCCCGCGTCGAAGGACTTGACCAGCCTGGCCTGGCGCGGGGCGCCGCCGGTGGCGATCGTGACCTCCATGCTGGTGGACTGTCCGACCACGTGGGCGTTGGTGATGATGTGTCCGGCGGTGTCGTACACGATGCCGGAACCGAGCCCGACCTTGGTGTTGATCTGCACGATGGACGGCAGCACGTTGGCGATGACGTCCTCGTACGCCGCCTCGAGGGAGGCCAGCGACAACGGGGAGGCCGACGGCGACGGCGACGAGGCGGCCGGCGATGAAGTGGGGGAGCCCGCCGATGTGGCTCTGGGCGCGGGAGGGGAGCCGCAGCCGGCGAGCAGCACGGCGGCGGTGGCCAATCCCGCGACGATCCTCTTCATGGCAGGAGTGTGCCCCCTCAGCCAGAAAGATACGCTTCCCGGACGTCACGCCTGCTCAGCTTGCCTGTGGGCGTGCGCGGCAACGACTCGCGGTACTCGATCACGCGTGGGTGCTTGAGCCGGGCCAGCCGGGGCTCGCAGTGCCGCAGCAGCTCACGCGTGAGCTCGTCCGAGCCCGCGATCCCGGCCGCCGGCTGCACGAGCGCGACGACCTGCTGGCCCCACTCCGGGTCTGGTACGCCGATCACCGCCACGTCCGCCACGGAAGGGTGCTCGAGCAGCGCGGCCTCGATCTCGGCCGGGTAGATGTTGACCCCGCCGGAGATGATCAGGTCGGTCCGCCGGTCCAGCAGGAACAGGTAGCCGTCCTCGTCGAGGTAGCCGATGTCGCCCGGGGTGTACGCCTGCCCGCGCATCGCCGCCGCCGTCTTGTCCGGGTCGTCGTGGTACTCGAACCGGCTGATCCCGCCGATGTAGACGAGCCCCGGCGATCCGGGCTCCACCTCCCGGCCGTCCTCCCCGACGATCGTGAACCTCTTCCCGTCCAGCGCCCTGCCGACCGTGCCGGGCCTGGCCAGCCACTCCTGTGACGACACCATGGTCGCCACGGCCGCCTCGGTGGAGCCGTAGTACTCCCACAGCACGGGACCGAGCCAGTCGATCATGGCCTTCTTGGTGGCCGGCGGGCACGGGGCCGCCCCGTGGTAGAGGTGGGTGAGGGACGACAGGTCGTACGACTCCCGGTCCGGCACCCCCAGCAGCCGGTGGAACATCGTGGGCACCATGAACGCGTTCGTCACCCGATACCGCTCGATCAGCCGCAGCGTCTCGGCGGCCTCGAACCGCTCCGGCGCCACGATCGAGTGCCCGAACTGCAGCGCCATCATGGCCTGCCCGTACGGCGCCGAGTGGTAGAGCTGCGAGCACACCAGGTGCACCCCGCCGAAGGGCAGCCCGAAATGGCGCCAGCTCTTCCGCATCAGGATCGGGTAGAGCTCCTCCGGCGTCAGGTCCAGCAGCCGCCGCCGCACTCCCTTGGGTCGCCCCGTCGTACCCGAGGTGTAGAGCATCATGGACCCGGCCCGCCGGTGCGCGGGCGGGTCGGCGGGCTGCCCCGAGACGAGTTCGCCGACCGTGAGGGCCTGCGGCGAGACCACCACCGCGGCCCCGCAGTCGGCCACGATGTAGTCGATCTCCTCGGCCGTGAAGTGCCAGTTCACGGGGACGAGGTGCGCGCCGGTCTGGTACGTCGCGAGCATCATGGTGAGCGCGTCGAGCCCGTTCTTCAGCACGGTGACCACGCGGTCGCCGGGGGCGACTCCGCGGGACGTCAGGCCGTTGGAGGCCCGGTTCACCCGGGCGAGCAGCTCTCCGTAGGTGGCGCCCGCGTCGCCGAGGAGCGCGGGACGTTGGGGGTCGTTGGCAGCGATCTCGTAGAAACCCCTCATATCCGCAGACCCTACAGAATGCTCTCTTGTGACGTAATCTCGAGGTCATGGCGGATGTCGGCGACCAGGTGCCCTCGCACGATTCACCCACCACCCCGTTCCGTAAGATCGTCCTGCCGTCCGAGGAGACGGTCCAGATCCCCCGCCCGCCGGCACAGCGGCTCCCCGCTCCGCAGACCCCGGAGCCGCAGGCCCCGGAATCACGGGCCCCGAAGCCGCAGACCCCGGAGTCACAGACCCCGGAACGGCCGCCGCCGGGCAGTGCGCTGTCCTCGCTGCCGCCCATCCCGGAGCCGCCGAAGCGTGGCATCGGCGACATCCCGATGAAGGTCGTCTACCTTGTCGCCGCCATCATCGGCACGGTCCTTGCCGTGTTCCTGATCTTCATGCTCTTCTCCGGTGACGTGCCCGCCAACAAGAAGGCCGCCGAGCGGAGCGCCTCCGTCGCCCCCGCACCGGCCTCCGCCTCCTCCGTGGCGCCCCCGGCTCCGAGCGGCACCGTGAGCCCCATCGCGCTGCCGCCCGCGCCGGCGAGCCGGAAGTATCCGACCCTGTCAGGCACGGCATCCGTGGTCATCGGCATCGTCAGTGACAAGGACACCGGGATCAGCTATCCCCGGCTGGCCGCGCCGTGGAAGGCCAAGTCGGTCCAGCCGTTCTCGATCGCGCAGCGCATCGGCAAGGTGGCCGTCCCGCCCACGGTGATCGCCTCGGCCATGTTCCCGGGCGACTCGCCCGCGAAGAAGCCCTCGAAGGACGCCGACTACCGCCGGCTCGCCGTCGAGGCCGCCCGCTGGGCGGTCGCCACCCAGTACCCCCAAGGCGCCACGCTCGCCTGGACCGCGTCCGGGAAGATCCCGGTCGGCACGGGCTGGACGCTCGGCTACCAGGTCACGTACCCGGCCGGCGGCGAGCAGCAGGTCGCCCAGGGCATGGTGACGGTCGTCGAGGTGGGCAGGACCAAGCCCGCGATGCTCCTGGCCTCCATCCCCGAGACGCACAAGAAGCACTGGCGCGACATCAACACCCTCGTGGAACGGGTTCGCCCGCTCTAGGCCCAGAAGCATCCTCTAGAATATGGTTCTGGGTGATGGCCGTACCTGGCATGGAGGATGAGCATGGCGATCGGGTTGAGCGAGGAGCACGAGGCGCTCCGCGAGTCGGTGAGCGGCTGGGCCGAGCGGAACATCCCGTCGGAGCTGCTGCGTGCCGGGGCGGACACGCGCCCCGCGTTCTGGCCGGGCCTCGCCGAACAGGGGCTGCTCGGCCTGCATGTGCCCGAGGAGCACGGCGGCTCCGGCTACGGGCTGCTGGAGACGGCCGTGGCCGTCGAGGCGCTGGCCGAGCGCATGGCTCCGGGGCCCTACCTGCCGACCGTGCTCGCCAGCGCCGTGATCAACGCCTCCAAGCGCCCCGAGCACCTGGAGTCGTTCGCCGACGGCACCCTGACCGCCGCCGTCGCGTTGACCGGCTCGTTGAGCGGCACCCGCACCGAGGACGGCTCCCTGGTCGTCTCCGGCACGGCCGACCCGGTGCTCGGCGGCTCGCTGGCCGACGCGCTCGTGCTGCCGGTCTCCACGGCCGACGGTGAGGAGTGGGTCCTGGTCGACGCCTCCTCCGCCACCGTCACCCCGGTCAGGTCCCTCGACCTGACCAGGCCGGTGGCCAAGGTGGAGCTGTCGGAGGTGGTCGTGCCCGCCGAGGGCATCCTGGGCGGCGTCCAGAGCTCCGACGTGCGCAACATCGCCGCGATCCTGCTCGGCGCCGAGGCGGCGGGCCTGGCCTCCTGGTGCGTCACGGCCGCCGCGGAATACGCCAAGGTACGCGTCCAGTTCGGCCGCCCGATCGGCCAGTTCCAGGGCATCAAGCACAAGCTCTCCCGCATGCTCGTCGCCCTTGAGCAGGCCCGCGCGACGGTGTGGGACGCCACCAGAGCGGATGGGAAAGAGCTGGACTACGCCGCCGCCATCGCCGGGGTGATGGCCCCCGACGCCGCCGTCCAGTGTGCCAAGGACGCCATCCAGACGTTCGGCGGCATCGGCTACACCTTCGAGCACGATGTCCACCTCTACTACCGCCGCGCCCTCACGCTGCGTGCCCTGCTCGGCTCGTCGGCCGAGTGGGCGGCAAAGGTGACCGAGCTGGCCCTGCAGGGCGTCTCCCGCGAGATGGTGATCGACCTGCCCGAGGACGCCGAGGAGCTGCGCGAGTCGATCCGCGCCGAGATCGCGGAGATCGCCCGGCTGGAGGGCAAGGAGCAGAAGCGGGCCCTGGCCGAGCGCGGCTTCGTCATGCCACACCTGCCCAGGCCGTGGGGCCGTGACGCCAAGCCGCTGGAGCAGGTGCTGATCGCCCAGGAGCTCAAGGCCGCCAAGGTCAAGCTGCCCGCGATGATCATCGGTGCGTGGGTGGTGCCGTCCATCGCCGCGTACGGCACGCCGGAGCAGCAGGAGCGCTTCCTGCCGAAGACGCTCAGCGGCGAGATGATCTGGTGCCAGCTCTTCTCCGAGCCGGGCGCCGGCTCGGACCTGGCCTCGCTGCAGATGAAGGCCGAGAAGGTCGAGGGCGGCTGGACGCTCACCGGGCAGAAGATCTGGACCTCCGTCGCCCACGTGGCCGAGTGGGGCATCTGCATCGCCCGCAACTCCAGCGAGGGCTCCAAGCACGAAGGCATCACGTACTTCCTGGTCGACATGAAGGCCCCGGGCGTCACCGTCAGGCCGCTGACCGAGATGACCGGCGAGAACCTGTTCAACGAGGTCTTCCTCGACGGCGTCTTCGTCCCCGACGACCTGGTCGTGGGCGAGGTCGGCGACGGCTGGAAGGTCGCCCGCAACACGCTCTCGAACGAGCGCGTCTCGCTGTCGTCCGGCTCCGGCGGCACCGGCGCCTCCGTGCCCGACCTGCTGGGCCTGATCGGCCGGCTCGGCCGCGAGCTGACGCCGGCCGAGGAGCAGCAGGTGGCCGAGGTGGTCTGCGAGGGCCACTCGATCAACGCGCTCTCGCTGCGGGTCACGCTCAAGCAGCTGGCCGGTAGCGAGCCGGGCGCGGACGCCTCCGTACGCAAGCTGCTGTCCACCTCCCACGCCCAGCACGTCTCGGAGACGGCGGTGGAGCTGCTCGGCCCGGCGGCGGTCGTGGCCGCCGACATGAAGCTCGGCGACGCGGGCTACTGGAACCGGGCGGTGCTCGCCACCAGGGCGATGACCATCTACGGCGGCACCACGGAGGTGCAGCTCAACATCATCGGTGAGCGGATGCTGGGCCTGCCGAGGGACTAGCGGACGGGCTGCGGCGGGACGGGCGCGACGTTCTGGGCCGGGACCGGGACGCCGATCTTGATCTCGCCGACGCAGGAGCCGGGGCCGACGGCGCGGACGGCCAGCTCGCTCCCGCCGCCGCTGATCGTCGCGTACGTCGTGCCCAGGTCGCTGCCCGCGGGCACGGCGGTGCTCCGCGCCGCCCCGAGCCGCACGTCCAGGGTGGTCGGGGCGCCGTTCAGGTAGGAGATCTGGACGGTGTGCTCGCCGTCCGGGATCGGGACGGGCAGCCGCAGGCGCACCTCGGACGGTCCGACAGGAGTGCAGGAGGCGCCGGCCGGGATCGTGACGCCGTCGATCGCCACCGGCCGCACCCGGCCCTGCTCGTCGAAGATCAGCGGCTGGGCCAGGGGGCCGGCGAGCCTCCTGGCCCAGGTGATCTCGCGGGGCGCGGTCGGGCCGAGGATGCGGGACTGCAGCGCGTAGTCGTAGAAGAAGACGGGGAACGCGATCTTGGCGGGCACGTAGGTGTCCAGGACGACCGAGCCCGCGGGCAGGCGGGCCAGCGCCTGCCTGGCGGTCTCGACGTAGCTCCTGACGTTCGCGCCGAGCGGTCGGTCGGCGTAGGCGGCGACCGACCACACCGAGCCCGCCGCGAACACCGCCGCCACCGGCGCCCACGCCCACCTGAGCCGTAGGGCGGGACGGCGCCAGGGCCGCTCCTCGCCCTCGACCGGGATGAACGCCAGCCCGATGACCAGCGCCACGACCGTGGCGGTGGAGGAGACGTACCTCAGCTCGAACCCGCTCAGATCGGGACCGAGCAGCTCGACCCGCCCCAGCATGATCGGCACCACGTCCGCCAGCAGGAAGTAGCCCAGCAGGGCCAGCCACGCCAGCCAGGCCCGCCGCCGCCAGATCACGGACACGCCCACGGCGACGCCCGCGACCGCCAGGCTCGCCCAGATGAGCGCGGGTGGCGTGGCGGCCAGCGCGTAGTCCTCGCCGATCGGCTGCCACCGCCAGGGGCCGCCCAGCGACGTGGGCACGAGGGAGCCGGTCAGCAGCGTCCACGCCGACTTCGCCGCGACCTCGGCGCTGGGCAGCACGGGCCGGAACGTGTCGTTCGTGAGCTGCACCGACGTGAACAGCTGCCGGAAGAACAGCACCGCGTACGGCACGAGCACGCCCAGGTAGAGCAGCCACCCCCGCCACAGCCGCAGCCCGCCGAGCCACCCGGCGGTGAGCACGAAGGCCAGCACCGGGATGAACGGCGCCTTGACGAAGAAGACCATCCCGAACACCGTCCACCCGGCCGCCGCCACGGCGTGCCTGAAGCGCCCGGTGCGGGTGTAGTGCACGTGGGAGGCCAGCGCCATCGGCAGCGCGATCTGGAACGGCAGCGTCTCGGCCACCACCGCCCACCACGACAGCCCCGGGATCGTCATCGGCGTCAGCAGGTAGAACCCCAGCGGGACGAGGATGGCCGGACGCGTCCCGAACAGCAGCCGCAGCAGCCGCAGCAGCGCCAGGCCGGCCGCCGCCTGCAGGCTGATGGTGAGGACGTGCGCGAGGGCGTCGTTGTAGACGCCGAGCCGCCCCATCGCCCAGTGGATCGCGAACGCCCCCGGCATCATGTGGCCGAAGTCGACCCGCATGAGGTAGTCCCACGACAGCGGGCTCTCCAGCCCTCTGGCGATGAACATGAAGTCGTCCTGGCGGAAGTACGTCCGCCTGACCAGCTCGAACTTCCACACGAGCTGCAC
Source organism: Nonomuraea sp. NPDC050786 (assembly GCF_040654115.1). NCBI lineage: Bacteria > Bacillati > Actinomycetota > Actinomycetes > Streptosporangiales > Streptosporangiaceae > Nonomuraea > Nonomuraea sp. NPDC050786. The sequence continues at coordinate 11,299 of NZ_JBFAHJ010000016.1, read as the reverse complement.
CGCGACCATCACCAGGCCCGCGGCGAGCACGGCGTCGCCGCTGCGCGACCACTGGCGCGCCCCCGCTGCAACCACTCTCCCCATCACCCCCGCGACGACTCAACCACGTCGGGGTCGGCCCTGGAATGGCCGTGGAATGGCCGTAGCACGGTTGTGATGTCATAGCGGGATGCCGCACACACCCCGGGCCGGGCCTGCCTCCGCCCTCCTCGGGCTCGCGCTCGGCTGCCTGGCGCTCGGGCCCGCGTTGGGCTGGGGTTTCACGCTGCTCCAGGACATGGTGTTCGTGCCTGACCCGTCGTTCACCGCGTGGACGTTCGGGCTGGCGGGCGGGGCCGCGCGGGTCGTCCCGAGCGACGCCGTGGTGACCGCGCTGTCGCTGGTGCTCCCCGCCGAGCTGGTGCAGAAGGCGATCCTGCTGGGGATCTTCGTGCTGGGGTGCTCGGGGGCCGCGCTGCTGCTGCCGTCGGGGTCGCTGGGGCCGCGGCTGGTGGCGGGCGCGTTCTACGTGTGGAACCCGTACGTGGCCGAGCGGCTGCTGATGGGACAGTGGGCGCTGCTGCTCGGGTACGCCGGGCTGCCGTGGGTGGTGCGGACCGCGTGGACGGGACGGCGGGTGGCGGCGGCCATGCTGCCCGCGGCGGTCGGCGGGTTCGCGGCGATGACGGTCACCGCGATCGCGGCGCTTCCGGTGGCACGGCGGGTCCTGCCGGTGGCGGGGCTGCTGGCGGCCTTCAGCCTGCCGTGGCTGGTGCCCACCGCGCTGCGGCCCGAGGGGATCCACGGCGACCCGGTCGGTGTGTACGCGTTCGCGGCCAGGGCCGACACGCCGTTCGGCGCGGTGGGGAGCCTGCTGTCGCTGGGCGGGATCTGGAACGCCTACGCGGTTCCTCCTGGTTACGGGGCCTTCGCCGGGGCGGCGGCCAGGCTGCTGCTCACGCTGGCCGGGATCGTGTTCTTCCTGCGGGGAGACGTGCCGTACAAGAAGGGCCTGGTTGTGGCGGCCCTGGCCGGGCTGGGCATCGCGTGCGCGGGCGTCACCGAGGCCGGGCGGGTGGCGTTCGCGTGGCTGGTCGGGGTGTGGGGCGGGTTCGCGGTGTTCAGGGACGCCCAGCAGTTCGTGGCGCCGCTGGCGCTGGTGGCGGCTCTGGGGCTCGGGCTGCTCGTCGAGTCGGTGGCGCGCGAGCGGGGGTGGGTCGTCGCGATGGCGCTGGTGCCGGTGGCCGTGCTGCCCACCATGGCGTGGGGGTCGCTCGGGACGCTGGGGGCCGTCTCCTATCCGGAGAGCTGGAGCGCCGCGCGTGAGGTGATCCGGCGGGATCCGGAGCCCGGGGACGTGCTGGTGCTGCCGTTCGAGTCCTACCGGAGGTTCCCGTGGAACGGGGGGCGGGCGGTGCTGGATCCCGCGCAGCGCTTCTTCGCCGTGCCGGGGCGGAGGGTGCTCTCCAACGACGTCGTACGGGTCGGAGACATGGTCGTGAAGAGCGAGGACACACGGGCCCAGGCGGTAGAACACGTACTAGAAGGGTCCTCGCCCGATCTTCCCGCGGCGGGATTTCGCTACGTGATAGTCAACGCGGGGACAGTTGAAGAGCGGCAACGGTTCGGCGTATGGCTACGGAGTGCGAGAGTGCTGATAAGTACGGGTGACCTGCGGCTCTATCGATTCGACGGGCCCGTGCCGCATCGACACGTGCCCTGATCAGGGGATTTATAAAGATTTCGCAGAGCTACTTCCGAGTAGCAAGAATTGGTTCTAGGTTGGGACGGACCCGCACCATTTGTCCGCTCGAGGAGGAACCCCCCGTGATAAAGATCCTCTTAGCAGCGATCATCGGCATCGCCGTGGCGGCGCTCGTGGCGACGGTCACCACGGTCTCTCTCACCGGCGCCACCGCCACGCCGGTCAACCAGCCGCTCTACTTCTACGGCGACCGGTAACCCGAGCCGACATGCCGCCCTCTCCGCATGGGGACGGGGGGACGAGCCGACCACCACTGCTTGAGATCGTCGTTCCCGCCTACAACGAGGAACGCCGACTTCCCGGGGGCCTCCTGCAGCTGTGCGCGAAGCTTGCCCGCATGCCGTTCCCGACCGCCGTCATCGTGGTCGACAACAACAGCACGGACCGTACGGCCGAGATCGTCACGAACTGGCCGCATGGGCCGGTGGCGGTCCGGCTGATCCGGTGTCCGGCTCCCGGCAAGGGCGCCGCCGTACGTGCCGGGCTGCTCGGCACCAGCGCTCCGTTCGTCGGGTTCGTCGATGCCGACATGGCCACCGACCTCGACGCCATCGACATCGCCTTCGGGCAGTTGCTGTCCGGGGAGCGGGTGGTGGTCGGGTCGAGGGGGCACCGGGACTCCCACGTCGAGAACCGCCACAGCAAGGTCCGCGAGCTGGGCGCCTTCGCCTTCCGCGCGCTGGCCGGCGCGCTGGTGCGCGGGGTGAGCGACACCCAGTGCGGGTTCAAGTTCTTCGACGGGGTGCTGGCCCGCGAGGTCGCCGTCCTGCTCCGTACCCCTGGCTTCGCCTTCGACGTCGAGCTCCTCGCGCGCTGTGTCGGGCAGGGCGCGGCGGTGAAGGAGGTGCCCGTGCGCTGGCACGACATGCCGGGCTCGCGCTTCTCCCCGGCCCGGCACACGTTCGGCATCGTGATGGAGCTCGGCAGGATCTGGCTGCGGCTGCGCACCCGGCCGCGGGCCGCCGCCGACCCGGCCTGGGAGCCGCCGCTCGACCCCGTCGGATATCCGTGAAGATCGCTGTCGTCAACTGGCGTGACCCCTGGCATCCTCTGGCGGGCGGCGCCGAGACGTTCGCCTGGGAGATGGCCCGCCGATTCGTGGGCGCGGGGCACCAGGTGTGCTTCGTCACCGCGCGAGCGCCGGGCCAAAGCCGGGGGGAGCGGGTTGACGGGGTGCGCATCGTGCGGATGGGCGGGGCGTTCACCGTCTATCCGCTGGTGCTCTGCTGGCTGCTGCTCAGGCGCGGCCGCTTCGACGTGGTGCTCGACTGCCAGAACGGGATCCCGTTCTTCACCCCGTGGGTCGTGCGGCGGCGTACCCGGGTGCTCTGCGTCGTCCACCACGTGCACGATCGGCAGTTCGGCCTGCACCTGCCGCGGTGGCTGGCGGCGTTCGGGCGCTTCCTGGAGGGGCCGGTGGCCCGGTGGAGCTACCGGCGGCAGGTGAGCGTGGCCGTGTCGCCGTCCACGGTGCGGGCCATGCGGGAGCGGCTCGGGTGGGACGGCCCGGTGCACATCGTGCCGAACGGGGTGAGCATCGCCCGGCCCGGCGATGTCGCCAAGAGCCCGGCGCCGCGGCTCGTCTGCCTGGGGCGGCTCGTCGCGCACAAACGCGTTCACCTGCTGCTCGACGCCGTGACCGAGCTCAGGGAGCGCTGGCCGGACCTGGCCGTGGACATCATCGGCCGCGGGCCCGAGGAGGAGCGGCTGCGCGCTCGGCTGCCTGAGGGCGTCACGCTCCACGGCTATCTGACGGAGGAGGAGAAGGCGCGGGTGGTCGCGCGGGCGTGGATACACGTGAGCGCCTCGCAAGGTGAGGGATGGGGGCTGAGCGTGCTCGAGGCGGCCACGCTGGGGGTGCCGACCGTGGCGTTCGACGTGGACGGGCTCCGGGATGCCGTACGGCACGGGGAGACGGGGTGGCTGGTGCCCGAGGGCACGGAGCTGGCCAAGGGCATAGCCGCGGCACTCACCGAGCTGGACCAGACTTATGCCGTGAAATGTCGGGCATGGGCGGACCGCTTCTCCTGGGACCGCAGCGCGCGGCGCCTCACCGCGCTGATGCTGGGCCATGACGTCGAGCCGGGTTGGGAGGCGTGGTGACCCGCAAGCCGCCGATCGACCGGATCGTGGCCGGCCGCTCTCCCAGGCAACCGGCCACCGACCGCCTGGTGGCCGGCCGCCCCGGCACCGGCCGCACCAAACCCGAACCACCGCCCACCGACACACCCGCCACCCCGCCGCCGGTGCCCGCCGTCACGCCGACTGCCACCCCGCCGCCGGTGCCCGCCGTCACGCGGCCGGTGCCTGCCACCCCGCCAATGGCGGACTCGTCCGGGACGCCGCCGCTGGTGCCCGGCGCGCCTGCGTCTGCTCCGTCGGCCTCTGGTGCCTCTACGCCGCCGGACGAGTTCCCTCCCGCCGATGGGAGCGCGAATGCGCGGCCCTCCGATGACCGGCGTGCTGCGGCCCCGGAGCCGGTCGGTGAGCGGGGTGGGCGTGCCGCGGCCCCCGGGCTGGTCAGTGAGCGGGTGCGGCGGCGGTGGTGGCTGGTGGTGTGCTGCCTCGGCTTCGCCGTGCTGGCGTTCACCACCAAGCCGGGCAACCTGATCTCCGACACCAAGATGGACCTCGCGCTCAACCCGCTCGGCTGGTTGGAGCGCGCCTCCCACCTGTGGGACATCCAGCACTTCGGCCAGCTCCAGAACCAGGTCGCGGGCTACATCTTCCCGATGGGCCCGTTCTTCGCCCTGGGCGACCTGGTAGGCGTGACGCCGTGGGTGACGCAGCGGCTCTGGCTGACGTTGCTGATGTGCGTGGCGTTCCTGGGCGTGGAGCGGCTGGGCAGGCAGCTCGGCATCGGCACCGAAGGCACCCGCATCGTGGGGGCGCTGGCGTACGCGCTGGCCCCGCGGACGCTCTCCATCCTCGGCGAGATCTCGATCGAGTGGCTGCCCGCCGCGATGCTGCCGTGGATCCTGATCCCGCTGCTCACCGCCTCGGAGACGGGCCAGCGGGCCCGCGGGGCCGTCAGGTCGGCGCTGGCGGTGGCGCTGTGCGGCGGCGTGAACGCGGTCGCCGTGCTGGCCGTGCTCGTCGCCCCCGTCGTCTACATCCTCACCAGGCCGCGCCCGGTGCCGCGCTGGCGGCTGCTCGCCTGGTGGACGGCGGCCGTGTCGGTCGCCACGCTGTTCTGGACGCTGCCGCTGCTGCTCGTCGGCCGGTACGCGTTCTCGTTCCTGCCGTACACCGAGACCTCCGAGACCACCACCCAGGTCACCTCGCTCACGAACGTCCTGCGCGGCGCCTCGGACTGGGTGCGCTACCTGCCGGTCAACGGCGTCTTCGACCAGCCGCCGGGCTTCGCGATCGCCACCTCCGCGGCCATGGTCGTGGTCACCGGCGTGCTGGCGGCGCTCGGCCTGGCCGGGCTCTCCCGCCGGGACCTGCCTGCCAGGGGATTCGTGGTGGCGCTGTTCCTGGTCGGCGTGACGGCGCTGGTCGCCGGGCACATCAGCGCCCTGGAGCCGGTCGTGGCCGAGCCGGTGCGCTGGCTGCTCGACGGCCCGCTCGCGCCGCTGCGCAACCTGCGGAAGTTCGACCCGCTGGTACGCCTCGCGCTCTCCTTCGGGCTCGCCCATCTGCTCGTGCGGGCCAGGCTGCCGCTGCGTACGGTGTCGGCGGTGGCGTTCGCGGCCCTCGTCCTGCCCGTGTTCAACCAGGGCCTGGCCGCGCCCGGAGACTTCAAGCAGGTGCCGTCGCACTGGCGGGAGGCGGCGGCCTGGCTCGACGAGAACGCCGGCGACGACGGCGTCCTCATCGTGCCGGGGGCCAAGTTCGGCGAGTACGTCTGGGGCCGGCCGCTGGACGAGCCCATGCAGGCGCTGTCCACGGCCCGCTGGACCACCAGGCAGATCACGCCCCCCGGCTCGGTGGGCCTGACCAGGCTGCTCGACGCCATCGACCAGCGGCTCACCGCGGGCCACGGCTCGGCCGGGCTGACCGCCGTGCTGCGCAGGATGGGCGTGCGGTACCTGCTCGTCAGGAACGACCTGAACAGGGCGAACCTCCAGGGCGCCTGGCCCGCGCGGATCTTCGAGGCACTGCGCGAATCGCCCGGCATCAAGCGGGTGCGCTCGTTCGGCGAGCTCGTCGGCGACAAGGAGAGCGACGACGCCGTGGAGTCGCTGGACGCGCCGTTCCCCGCGCTGGACCTGTACGAGGTGACGGGCGGCTCGGACCTGGTCTCGGTGCAGCCGGTGGCCGACGCGCTCGCCGTGCGCGGCGGGCCGGACTCGCTACTCGCGATGGGCGACCTCGGCCTGCTCGGCGACGGCCCGGTGCTGGTGAACGGCGACGCGGGCAAGCGGGAAACGCCGACTGTGGTCAGCGACGCGCTGCGGCTGCGCGAGCGCTCGTTCGGCGAGATCAGGTCGAACTGGTCGCCCACGCTGACGGCCGACAGCAAGGCGGACTTCTCCGGCGTCAGGGCGCTGGACCTGCTGGAGAAGGGCTGGCTGGACGACACCGCCACCGCCGAGTACGGCGGCATCGCAGGCGTGACGGCCTCCTCCTCGGTCGCCGATCCGTACGCGATCGCCGGGCTCAGCACGACCGGCCGGGGCCCGTGGGCAGCCCTGGACGGCAACGGGCAGACCGGCTGGGAGAGCGACGGCTCGAAGCCCGCGGAGGGCGAATGGCTCCGCGTGGACCTGCCCAGCCGGATGCGGATCCCGTACGTGCAGGTGATGCTCGCCCCCGACCTGCTGCTCGGCCAGGCGATCAAGCGGGTGGCCGTGGAGACCGAGTCGGGGAGCCTGGCGCAGGACGTACGGCGGATCACGGAGCCGCAGCGGCTGCGCGTCCCCGACGGGCCCACGAGCTGGGTGCGGGTCAAGGTGCTGCGGACGGTCACCGGCGAGTGGAGCTACGGCCAGCGGGTCGGCATCGTCGAGCTGTCCATCCCCGGCGTCACGCCGGAGCGCACGATCAGGCTGCCGGGAAAGGGCGGCGACGTGTTCGTCATGGACCGGGGGCTCGACGAGCGGCCCGCCTGCATGCGCAATCAGTACCGGTGGATCTGCAACGCGACGGCGCTGGCCAAGCCGGGGGAGGAGACCGGGTTCGACCGGACTTTCAGCGCCGCTTCCGCCGCGACCGTGAACGTGCGGGGATCGGCCGTGCTGAAGGATCCGCTGCTCGTCGACCGGTACACGCGCATCAGTGCGGATCTGACCAGCGTGACCGGCTCGTCCCAGCTCACCTTGGACGCGGTGGTCTCGCCCCGGTCGGCGTTCGACGGGGACGCGAGCACCACCTGGATTCCCGCCACCGACGACGCCCAGCCCGCGCTCGCCATCGCCTGGAAGGGCCGGCGGACGATCTCCCAGCTCCGGATCGGCCGCCCCGGGGGCGACAAGCAGGCGCTCGACGTGGTCCTGACCGGCGACCGCGGCGCCGTCCGCGCGGGACGGGTCGATCCGCGGGGCCTCCTGACGTTCAAGCCGCTGTCCACCTCGCGGCTCCAGCTCCGCTTCACGCCGATCTCGAAGCGGCTGCAGGTGACCGAGATCGTGGTGCCCGGCGTCGCTCCCGTGGGCAGGCTCGCCGGCGTCCCGCTCAGGCTCCCCTGCGGCTCCGGTCCCCGGATCGAGGTGAACGGGCGGGCCATCCAGACCAAGGTCGCCGGCACCCAGGCCGACCTGCTGGAGCAGCGGCCCGTGCAGATCTACGGGTGCTCGAAGGCCAGGCTGGTGGCCGGCGACAACCGGGTGCGGGTCGCGGGCTGGGAGTCGTTCGTCATCGACGACCTCGTGGCGGGCGCGCTGCCCGTCAAACCGCGCGGCGTGGAGGGCGCGGCCGTGCAGAGCACCTGGACGCCGTCCGTACGCGAGGTCAAGGTGACCGCCCCGAAGGACTCCTTCCTCGTCGTCAACGAGAACTACAACGCCGGCTGGCGGGCACAGATCGCCGGCAAGACGCTCAAATCAGTGCGTATCGACGGCTGGAAGCAGGGCTGGGAGCTGCCGGCCGGGACCACGGGGACCGCGCGCCTTGAATACGTGCCGGACCGCGCCTACTGGCTCGCGCTCGTCCTCGGCCTGGCCGGGATCGCCCTGCTGACCCTGATCGCCCTGGTCATGCGCGGCCCGCGCCCCGAGCACGTGCTCGAGACCGCGCCCGCCTCGGCCGCCCGGCTGCGGCACCTGCGGGCGCCGTACGCCGTCGTGCTCGCTCTGGCGTTCGGCGGCTGGGTGGCGAACTGGCAGGGCATGCTCGCGGTCCTCGGCGCCCTGCTCGTGACGCTCGTGCTGCGGGACAGGGGCCGGCCCGCGCACTGGGCGGCCGCCGCCGCCTTCGGCGCGGCCACGCTGTCGCTGGCGGCGGCCATGACGTGGCCCGGCAGCGAGCTGCTGCTGGACGTGCTGCCGCAGCTGGCCGCCTGCGCGGCCATGGGCGTGCTCTTCGGCCAGCTCGTCAAGGAGCCGGAGCGACCGGCGCCGGAGATGGAGCGGCCGGCGGCCGAGCAGGTGCTGACGGGAGCCGGCCGAGCTTGAGCGCCGGGACCTCGATCAGATGGTAGCTGCCGACGCTGAGCAGCAGCGTGCCCAGGAACGACACCACCGCCACGCTGGGGAAGTCGCCGCCGAACGGCGGCGCCCCGGTGAGCTTGAGCTGCAACGTGATCAGCGGCGCGTGCCACAGGAAGAAGCTGTAGGAGATGCGGCCCAGGTAGGCGGTCACGGGGTTGCCGACCAGCCGGTGCCTGAGCGAGTCGCCCCTGGGCGCCAGCGCGAACGGCGCCACCAGGAGCATCGCCACCGCCGCCTCCAGGCTGATCCGCAGCAGCGACTCCCACAGGGTCGGCAGCGTCAGCGTGCGCGGCCCGGCCAGCCCGGTGCTCAGCACGGCGTACAGCAGCAGGGCCAGCACCAGGAGCTGCGGCGTCAGCGCGTCGATCACCCTGCTGTGCCCGATCCACACCGACAGCACGGCCATCGCCATGCCGCAGGCGAAGAAGACCAGGTGGTACGGCAGCAGCAGGGCGAGCTGCGGCTGCCCGAACTCCCGCGTCACGACCACGGTGGCCACCGAGATCACCGGCAGCACCCCGATGCCTGCCAGCAGCCTGACCGGCGGGTTGCCGCCGCGGCGTGCCCATTTGTGCAGCAGCCAGGCCAGAACCGGAAGCACCAGGTAGAAGGCCATCTCGATGGGGAGCGTCCACATCTGGTACAGCCCCTCGGCCGCCTGCTCGCCGGGGAAGTAGTTCTGCAGCAGCAGCAGCCACTTGACCCAGCCCAGCCAGTCGGGCGAACTCCACGCCCACAGCGCCGGCACCACCACGAGCCAGTAGACCGGCATCACCCGCAGCACCCTGCGCCACAGATAGAGCAGGGGTTTCGGGCGTGGCGTATTCTCGATCACCGCGCGCGCCCACGGGCGGTAGAGCAGCAGGCCCGACAGGAGGAAGAAGATGGGTACGGCGATGCCGAGGCGGGCCAGCATCCAGGCGTACATGCCCTCGCGGTACATGACGCCGGTGTTGCTGCCGACGTGCAGCAGCCAGACGCCCAGCGCGGCGAACGCGCGGATGCCGTCGAGGGCCGCGTCCCTGCTCTTCACCTCTGCTCACACCCTCTCGCTCGGCCGGCGGAAACCACGATAGAACCTGTTTCTATCGATTTGATTGCGGTGGTATGGCCGCCCGTGACGCGCATCACCCATTGTCATACTTTGTTGCTCGACGATCGCGCTAGACGACAACACGTTCTACAAATCCGGAGGCCTCGATGGGTCGTATCTCCACGCTCGTCCTCATCGGGTTCGGGGCTTTCTTCATCGCGCTGGCTCCGCTGCTGAAATTCTGGGCGGCCGGCCAGATCATCGCCGCTCCCGCGGACCAGTTCGGCATCGCGCGGCTGGAGGCGAAGGGCGCTCGCTACTTCTCGCTCCAGGACCTGAAGGTGCTCACCGGTGACCTGCAGATCTTCGTCACCACCCGCGGGGACGTGAAGGAGGCCAACTCCAAGAGGGTGGTCTGGGACGAGGCCACGGTCGTCAACGACGTGACCAACAGCCGGCCGCAGATCGACCTCTCCGAGCGCCGCAGCGCCTTCGACCGCTACACCGGGGTGGCGCTCAACTGCTGCGGGGACAGCATCGACAAGGAGCCGGTCACGCTGGAGGGGCAGATCTACAAGTTCCCCTTCGACGTGGAGAAGAAGACGTACAAGGTGTTCAACGCCACGGCGGGCAAGGCGTTCGACGCCGCCTTCGTGCGTGAGGACAACGTCAACGGCCTGCCCGTCTACGTCTTCGAGCAGAACGTCCCGCCGACCAAGACCGAGACCCGCAGCGCGCCCGCCAACGTGCTCGGCATGACGGGCACCACCGGGGACGTGCAGGTCGACCGGTGGTACGACGGCAAGACCACGTTCTGGGTCGAGCCGGTCACCGGCTCCCCGGTCAAGCAGGAGGTGCAGCGCCACGAGGTGCTGAAGACCCAGGACGGGATCGAGCGGTCGCCGGCCTTCGTCGGCACCGCGAAGATGACCGAGCAGACCGTCAACGACCTGGTCAAGCAGGCGCAGTCGGGCAAGAGCCAGATCAACCTGCTGCGCAACATCATCCCGCTGGTCCTGCTCATCGTGGGCGCCGCGCTGGTGCTGACCGGCGTCGTCCTCGGCCGGCGTCCCCGCGGCGAGTAACCCCGCATTCGGGGGCCCGCGATATGCGGGCCCCTTTTTCATGCCCCAGGAAGGCCGAACTAGAACACGTTATCGTCCTAGGTTACTCACCGGTACCAGACGAAAGGTTCTAGTCTAGAACGCGTTGCAGTTCGCCATCCGGCGGACGTATTGTCGGGGCCATGCGGACACGTGTCACGGACATGTTCGGAATCGAGTTCCCGATCTTCGCGTTCAGCCACTGCAGGGACGTCGTCGCCGCCGTCAGCCGCGCGGGCGGCATGGGAGTGCTCGGAGCGCTCTACTTCACCCCTGACGAGCTCGAGACGGAGCTCAAGTGGATCGACGACCACGTGGACGGCAGGCCGTACGGCGTGGACGTCGTCATGCCGGCCTCCTACGAGGGCGCCGACTTCGCGCCCGAGGAGCTGGTGGGCCGCCTGCAGTCGATGATCCCCGCGGGCCACCGGTCGTTCGTCGAGAACCTCCTGGCCAAGCACGGTGTCCCGCAGCTGTCCTCGGACGCCGACCCCGGCAAGGTGCTGCTCGGCTGGACGGACGCCACTGCCCGGCCGCAGGTGGAGGTCGCACTCCGCCACCCCATCGCCCTGCTGGCCAACGCCCTCGGCCCGCCGCCCGCCGACGTGGTGGACCTCGCTCACGCGCACGGGGTCAAGGTCGCCGCCCTCGCCTCCACGCCCAGGCACGCGCTCAAGCAGGTCGAGGTCGGGGTGGACGTGGTGGTCGCCCAGGGCACGGAGGCCGGCGGCCACACGGGCGAGATCTCGACCATGGTGCTGATCCCGCAGGTGGTGGATGCCGTGGACGTGCCCGTCCTGGCCGCCGGCGGCATCGGCAACGGCCG